>JAAZNS010000475.1 GCA_012798185.1 Chloroflexota bacterium
GACGAAGGACGGCAATTGGCGTCCGGTAATTGCCTTATGGCTGGGTGCACTGCTGACAGCCTTCTTTTGGGAGATGTGGAATTTTTATTCCTACCCCAAATGGATTTACAATGTGCCAGGGGTGGATTTCTGGCACATATTCGAGATGCCTCTGTTGGGCTATGGTGGTTACCTGCCATTCTCACTGGAACTCTTTGCGCTGTATCATCTGGCAACAGGCTTGTTGGGAGATAAAACGGGAGAGTATGTGAGGCTGGGGAAAAATGACCACAGTGGCGCAGAGATCGCGGAGGCTGAAATCTGACCACTTTGCACCTACAGCATTCAGCCTATGGCTTACAGATCCTCTCAAATCTCCCCAAAAGTGCCTCCCTCGGGGATCTGCATTAAATCGTACGGCGTGATCTGGTATACATAGTAATTCAGCCAGTTGGAGAAGAGCAGGTTGGCATGGCTGCGCCAGCGCACTACGGGTAGCTGGCTGGGATCATCGGCGGGGTAATAGTTGCGGGGTATTTCGATAGGTAAGCCCTTATTGATATCACGGTCGTATTCGCTCTTTAGAGTGAGGGGATCATATTCGGAATGCCCGGTGACGAAGAAGTGCCGCCGGTCACGCGAGGCAACGATGTATACCCCCGCCTCGTCTGATTCTGCCAAAAGCTCCACCTCCGGCACCTGCAGAATGTCAGCGCGGCGGATTTCGGTGTGGCGTGAGTGGGGTGCATAGAACACATCATCGAAACCTCGCAGTAATTTCTCGTTTTTAACTACCACACGGTGGGGGAAAACCCCGAACATTTTCTGCGGCAGGGGATATTTGGGAATGCCGTAATGGTAATAGAGACCAGCCTGCGCCCCCCAGCAAATATAGAATGTGGAGAAGACATGCGTCGTCTGCCAGCGCATTAATTCGGTTAATTCGTTCCAATAATCCACTTCTTCGAAAGGCAGATTTTCTACCGGCGCTCCAGTGATAATCAGACCATCGAATTTTTGCGAGCAAATTTTAAAGAAGGTCTTATAATGCGCCAGCAAGTGCTCTTGGGGTGTGTTTTTTGAATCATGCGACTCCATGTGCAAGAGAGTAATATCCACCTGCAGGGCGGTATTGCTGATCAAGCGCAGCAGCTGGGTTTCGGTGGCGATTTTAGTCGGCATCAGGTTAAGGATTGCCAGCTTTAGCGGGCGGATATCCTGCCGAACGGCGCGCTGCTGTCCCATGATGAAGATGTTCTCCTTTTTCAAAATTTCCAAAGCGGGCAGAGTCTCAGGTATAGTGACAGGCATAGTAGACCTCCGTTAAGATAATAAAAGATTATTCACGAATCCACAGCAAGAATGTCTGTGGGATGAGAAGCGGGAAAGCAGAACAACAATTTTTTGTCATAGTTTGCTGCCTTGCATTATTTAGTGAATTATTATTGCGGGTAATTCCATAGCACTCAATTGATGTTCTTTTCGAAATGAACGCTATTCCATTGTCATTTTGAGCGAAGCGAAGATGTTCTCTTATAGTCTCATAGATTCTTCGGTCGCCCTGACGGGCTCCCTCAGAATGACAACACCTTTGGAGCGAGGAATGAGAGAAACGATCATTCAAACAAGGGTGCGATTGCTTCGATGCTGTGACAGGCTCATCGCAATGACAGTTTGAGATTTTCCAGATAATTGGCTTTATATCCGTTAAGGGTATCCTTTCTCTAACAGATCGTTGGGGTGATTTTCAAGAAAGCGCCTGTTCAAGATCCCATAAAATATCTTCGATATCTTCCAGACCGATGCTCAAGCGGATAAAATCTGGAGAGACGCCGGCTTCAAGCTGCTGCGCAGGGGTGAGCTGAGCGTGGGTGGTGCTGGCGGGGTGAATTGCGAGGCTTTTTGCATCGCCAATGTTTGCAAGATGGCTGAAGAGCTGCAGGCGCTCTATGAAACGCCGTCCGACTTCCAGCCCCCCTTTCACGCCGAACCCGAGAACCGCGCCAGCGCCCTTGGGCACATATTTCAGCGCAGCCTCATGATCCGGGTGACATACCAACCCCGGGTAGGTAACCCAGGCAACCTTAGGATGTTTCTCCAAAAACTCAGCCACTGCCTGTGCATTTTGAACGTGCCGTTCCATACGCAGGCTTAGTGTCTCCACACCTTGCAGGAACAACCAGGAATTGAATGGCGACGGGCAGGCTCCAATATCGCGCTGCACTTGAACGCGCGCTTTGGTGATGAACGCCGCATTTCCTAAACCGGCGTAAACCAGCCCGTGGTAGCTTTCGTCTGGCAGGTTGAAATTCGGGAAGCGCGGGTTATCCTTCCAGGGAAAGTTGCCGCCATCCACAATGATGCCGCCGATCGATGTGCCGTGCCCCCCAATAAATTTGGTAGTCGAATGCAGCACAATGCTGGCGCCCCATTCAAACGGACGGCAAAGGTAGGGCGTGGCAAAGGTGTTGTCGATCACCAGCGGGATTTGATAACGGTGTGCAATTTCAGCAACCTCCTCGAAGGGGAACACGTTAATCCGCGGGTTGCCCAACGTCTCGCCATAGAAAATACGCGTATTGGGCTGAATGGCTTTTTCGAAATTTTTGGGGCGGCGGGGATCGACAAAAGTCACCTGAATGCCCAGGCGCGGCAGAGTGTAAGCAAACTGATTGTAGGTGCCGCCATATAAAGTTGAGGCGGTAACGATGTGGTCACCCGCCTGGCACAGCGCCAGGAAGGTAATGGTTTGGGCGGCATGCCCGGAACTGGTTGCCAGGGCACCGATGCCGCCTTCCAGACTGGCAATCCGCTGCTCGAAGACATCGCTGGTGGGGTTTTGAATGCGGGTATAGATGTTACCCGGCTCTTCCAACGCAAACAAGCGTGCGGCATGGGCAGTATCTTTGAATACATACGAAGTGGTTTGATAAATAGGCGTGACCCGGGAGCCAGTAACCGGATCGGGCTGCTGCCCGGCATGCAATTGGCGGGTAGAAAATCCAAGCTGGCGTTCCGAAATATTTGTCATCATTAATCTCCTTGTGTTATTAATAAAAAGCGGCGGGCAGCATCTCGCAATTTTGGTTTGCGGGAGGCTGTCCGCCGCTTCAGGGAACTTGCCCTGTCAGCGCAGACGCATCATGGCGACGTGATGCGTCTGGCGAGGCGGGAAACAATCTCCCGTCGCAGACGCATCATCATGGCCATAGAGAAAGAATAGGGGCTCATACGCTATCGTTGCTGTATATTTTACGGAAGTGAATGAAAAAGTCAATTGGAATAAATGACAAAAATATTACCCAAATTTTGGGCAGGTTGATAAGAGCTCGTCGAATATGGATTATTATTTTAATTTGGTTCAATTAACATTCAGTATTTTCTCGATATAATTAGTATTTCCAAAACTTGTAATTTCTCCGAATTTATAGATTTCTAAAAGTAAAAAACCATGAAACCAAATGAAGATTTCCTCAAAATAAAAGTTGCCGTAGTGCAGGCTGCACCGATTCTCTTTGATCGTGAAGCGAGCGTCGAAAAAGCCTGCCGCCTGACCCGTGAAGCCGCAGGGCAAGGAGCTAAGCTGGTCCTGTTCCCCGAGGCGTTTATCCCCGCTTACCCGCGCGGGCTTAGCTTTGGCGCAGTGGTGGGCAGTCGCAGTGCAGAAGGACGGCGTACCTGGCAAACTTATTGGGCGAACGCGGTGGATATTCCCAGCCCGGCTACAGAAGCATTGGCAGAAGCAGCTCAGCAAGCCAATGTGTACCTGGCGATCGGCGTCATCGAACGCGATAGCCAATTCAGCGGCGGCACACTCTATTGCACCTTACTTTACTTCAGCCCCGAAGGGAAGCTGATCGGCAAACACCGCAAACTCAAACCGACCGCCTCCGAGCGGCTCATTTGGGGCGAAGGTGACGGCAGCACCCTCACCGTGCTGGATACCAGGATCGGCAAGATCGGCGGGTTGATCTGCTGGGAAAATTACATGCCTCTGGCGCGCATGGCGCTGTACGGCAAAGGCGTCGAAATCTATCTGGCGCCCACCGCCGATTCACGGGATAGCTGGCAGGCTACCATGCAGCATATCGCCCTGGAGGGGCGCTGCTTCGTGTTGGGCTGCAACCAGTATGTCACCAAATCCATGTATCCGCCCGACCTGGATGGCATCGAAGAGCTGGCAAGCCTGCCCGAGGAAATGTGCCGCGGCGGCAGCGTCATCGTCTCTCCGATGGGCAGGGTGCTGGCGGGTCCGCTCTTTGGCGAGGAAGGCATGTTATTTGCTGAGCTGGATATGGCAGAACTCGCCCAAAGCAAATACGATTTCGATGTCGCTGGTCACTACGCCCGACCCGACGTATTTCAACTGATTATCAATGACAAGCCATTGCCGCCGGTAAATTACCGGGCGAGGGACAAGAAATAAAAGACGTGATAGGTAATCAGGTATTAGTCAATCAGGTAATTAGGAAATTAGGGAATTTATTTTAAATCATAGATTATATGGGGAATGATAGCGACGCCATTCGCCTCGAGATACGAGGCGAATGGCGTCGCTCAATTGGGCTAGTGGGTTTTCCGATTTGAGTGATGGTTTCAACAAAGGAAAAAATCACTGTTTATGATTGATGTATAATTTAAGTATTGGGAGATATGGTTTAACGAAAATAGGTTTGAAAGCCTGCTGTTTTACAGTACAGTGAAAGTCTGTGATTTTTATAATGATGTAATAAATTTCAATGGACTACAAGATAAGAGACGGGATTGAAGTTGAAGATATGGTTGAAAACATCTGCACAAAGATGTTTTTCTCAGACTTCGTTGTGCGTAATCCGATGTATATGAAAATTGATGGGACACAAAAGGAAGCAGCGGATTTGCTTGTACCATTTAAAAACCACCTTTTAGTATTTCAGGTAAAGTCAAAGATTGAATACAAAAAAGCTAGCGAAAAATCGGAAATAGATTTTGGAAGAATCGCAAAAGTAACCAATAGTGCAATTAAACAGTTAAAAACAATAAAGAGAGCAATAGAAAATAATTGGTTGAAAGAATTAACGACTGTGAAAGGTTACAAAATTTCTTTTGTACCGAAAGACTATACTCAAATTATTGGGATTGTAGTTGTTGATTTAATCGGAGAAGAGAAATTTTCGTGGGATGAGCGTACAGGATTTGTCGGAAATTATCTATTTAGACATAATATGCCGATCCATATTTTTACGCGTGACGAGTTTGAAGCATTATCAACTGAACTCGATACACTCCCTGACCTTGTTACTTTCTTAGATATTCGGCAACTATTTATAGAGCGTAGGTTATTTCTCTTACCAGTACCTATTTTAGATTTTTTGGTATTCTATAAAACTAAACCGGATGAAGTAGACCGGATATTAGAAAACAGAACCAATTTAATTCTGGAAGAAGGAATGTGGGAAACTTATCTTGACAAATTCGCGTCAGTAATAAGACGCAGGAATGAATTAAATAAGCCAAGATATCTTATTGACGCAATAATCGATTATCTACATACATCTGTAGGATATACCGACTTTGATCATGTCGCAAAAGAACTAGGAATAACAGGACAAGGATCAATTGAAGGTTACCTGACATCCGCAAGAGAACTCGCTAGTCTATCCAGATTGGAGAGAAGAATCCTTGGCGAAAGATTGTTGCGATGTATGAAGAATGCTGAAACACAGGAACAGTCTTATTCATTAGTAATGAACGAGAATGATGCAAGTGCATTCTTAGTTCTTTCCATGTCGGGTGATCGATCAAAACGCCAGTCAACACTCTATCTTTTATGTGCAATGGCCTATTGTTACTTAAATTTGAATCAAATTATTGGAATATCCACAGAATCTTTAAATGTCTCTTTTAGATCATATGATGTCTTTGGGTTAAAAGAAACAAAAATTTTAAATCATGATGAATTAGCTGAGCAAGCAAAGAGTTTTTTTAGTAAACCTTATACACCTGAAGTTACCGAATATCAAGGCAGAATAGATCAAATTGACTAATACCACTTGCATCGGAAGAGGCTTTCTCCGAGATGCAAAGCGGCTAGTCATGAGCCAACTAAGTTTGGGTTGGATGACGTCCCAAGTCAAAACTGACGGTTGATGATGAAATCCTTCGGTGGCAAACCATCAAGCATAAAAACATTTTTTAGATTTTCACCATTCCTATCTCTACACATAAAAGTAAAATAGCCTTTTACTCAAAGGCTTAAACCGAGATGAAATCAAATTGGTCAGAGTATGAACAAGGAAAAGCAACAGGGAAAAAGAAAACGGAAGATGGGGTATTATCCATGATGATGAATTGAATAAAAAAGCGCGAATTACTTTGGAGAAAGATGGCCAAGCTGTTTCTTTTTCAATAACTTGTGGTATCTATGGATGGATATTTCTCACATGTTTTTTCTTAGCCTAGACAGATGTTGAAATATATTAAATTATGTGGTATCAAGCCCCCCGACGCACTTCATATCGCTTTGGCGGAATCGGGAAATGCCGATTATTTCTGCACCTGTGACGATAAATTATTACGAAATGCAAAGAAGGTCAAAGACTTGGCGGTGAAAGTGGTGAATCCTGTCGATTTGGTTCAGGAGATTGAAAAATGATTACAGACGTAAGACCTTTAATCGAAGTCAATCAGCAAGCAATCAGCCTTCTCTACAAAGAATTAGGTGTGGTCGACGCTGTGCGTTTTCTTAAGCAATTTACTCAAGGTTTCGGAAATTACACTCAAGAACGGGAAGTTATCTTTGCTGATAAATCCCTAGATGATATCGTGGATGAAATTAAAAAGCGGAGAAAAACGGAACAGTAAGAAAATATTGATCGCCGTCGATTTTGAATAACAAAAAAGCTGCCCAAAATTTGGGCAGCTTTTGTTTTTACGAACTATTAGCGACTAAACCCAGCCGCGCAGTTCCATGGCTTTCACGACACGGTCGATAGCTACC
Organism: Chloroflexota bacterium; assembly: GCA_012798185.1. Classification (GTDB taxonomy): domain Bacteria; phylum Chloroflexota; class Anaerolineae; order Anaerolineales; family UBA4823; genus JAAZNS01. The sequence goes on from JAAZNS010000475.1 coordinate 6,959, forward strand.
ATATAGGCAGCGTCGCGCATGTAGACTTTTTCTTTCTTAGACATATCCAGCACAGCGTGGAAGGCAGAGGTCATCTTGGTGTCCAGTTTTTCCAATACTTCCTCTTTGGTCCAGTAGAAATTCATATCATTCTGGACGGATTCGAAGTACGAGCAGGTCACACCGCCGGCGTTGCACAGGAAATCGGGGATATCGAAGATTCCGTTCTTCTGGAAGTATTCATCGGCTTCGGGAGTGCAGGGTCCATTGGCGCCTTCGGCGACGATTTTCACTTTAGAAGAAATCTTCTTGACAGTTTCGGCATTGACCTGACCTTCGAGAGCTGCCGGGATGAGGACTTCGACATCTTTGCTGATCCAGGCGTCACCCGGCTCGAGAGTATAGCCAGCCTTCTGCGCTTTAGCTTTATCGATGGTGCCGTATTGATCGACGATAGAAAGCAAAAAGCGCGGGTCGATGCCGCCTTCTTTGCTGTAGGTATAGGCTTTCTTATCATTGCGGTCCCAGCAGGAAACGCAGACCACTTTCCCGCCCAGCATTTCAACGAAACCGATAGCAGCATATTGGGCAACATTCCCGAAACCCTGAATGGCTGCGCTGCACTTTTTGGAATCCATCTTCAGGTGCTTCATGGCTTCGCGCACGCAATAGATGACGCCGTAGCCGGTGGCTTCGGTTCTGCCCTGCGAACCGCCGCCGCCCAGGGGTTTACCGGTGAACACACCAGGGGTATATTCGCCCGTCAGCTTAGAATATTCGTCCATCATCCAGCCCATCATCTGCGGGGTAGTGCCCACATCCGGCGCGGGGACATCGTTGCGCGGACCGATATTCTTCCACATGACATCGACCCAGCCGCGGCACAGGCGTTCTTTTTCGCCGGTGGAAAGGGTAGCGGGGTCGACCACGATGCCGCCTTTACCGCCGCCCAGAGGAATGTCTGCCACAGCGCACTTCCAGGTCATCCAGGTAGCCAGGGCGCGCACGGTATCGAATGTTTCGTTGGCTGCAAAGCGAATGCCGCCTTTGTTGGGTCCGCGGGCATCATTATGCTGCACGCGGTAACCCTGGAATACACGCAGGGAGCCGTCGTCCATGCGCACGGGAATGCGGAAGGAAAATTCGCGCAGTGGCCAGCGAAGGACTTCGCATACTTCGGGTTTGAGTTTTAGCTGCTTGGCAACACGGTCGAATTGCGCCTGTGCCATTTGAAATGCATTTAGTTCTGCCATCTATTTTTCTCCTATGGATATTTTATTTATTATTACAAAAAATAAACGGGCATCCCGGTATGGTGCCCGCATGTAAGATTGCTTACGCAATGTATATGTTACCGACATAGCTCATGACGATAAAATTCCTCGCCGGTTTTACGGCAAGCTTAACCTTAATCCAACTCGTTCAATGAGTCAAGAGACGAAATGTTACATATGAATAGTGACATTTTTCACATTACCGCTTGAGTTTATCACATGAAAATACAGTCCGAGAAGGAGGCTGGCTGCCACTATGACGCATAATTTTCGCTACAAATTGGGATAAAGTGACAAGCTTCCTTGTCTTTATTTATCCCCATATACAAAAATTTTCCTTCTTTTAGCGCGATCGTAATGAAAAATCGGTGCAATATTTCCTGGAATTTCTTGGGGGTATAGATAAAAACATCGCCATCTCGATGAAGTATAACTGTGCTGATTTCCTACAGTAAACCATTATAACGATCGAAAAAGCGTTTGGAAGTTTTAGACCAATACTAAATCCATGTCGCTGTGCCGGCTGGCTTTTCCGTGTGCCAGCGATCCAAACAAGATGGCTTTTAGAATGTGGTGATCAATAAATATTAGAGAGAACATTTATTAAAATTCTCTGTCGTCACTACTAATATCCATTATTTATCATCGCATTTAATTGCTTTTCCAGTTCCTGTCTTACTACCTGCGGGTTTGCCTGCCCCTTGGCAGCTTTCATCACTTGCCCGAAGAGCCATTGGGCGATGCCAGTTTTACCTGCCAAATAACTCTGTACCTGTTCAGGATTATTTTTCAACACCTGCTGCACCATGCCAGCGATAGCGCTGCTATCCGAAATTTGGCGCAAGCCGCGAGAGGCAATGATAGCTTCGGCGCTTTGCCCGCTGTGGAACATTTCCGCCAGCACCACCTTACCGGTGCCCAGGTTGATCTCACCGCTGGTCACCAGGAAGATCAAAGCTGCCAGGGCGCGCGGCGTCACCGGGCATTCTGCCAAGGTCATCCCCGTCTGGTTGAGCAGGCTGAACAGCTCACCGCAAATCCAATTGGCGATTACTTTAGGAGCAACCTGTGGTGCAGCTGCGACTGCAGCTTCATAATAATCGGCGGTTTCCTGTTCGGCGGTAAGCACTTCGGCGTCATACGCGCTGAGCTTATATTGCTCTTGGAAACGGTGCAGCCGGGAGATGGGCAGCTCTGGCAAGCTAGCGAGAATTTCTTCCACCCAGGCGCGGTCCAACACTAGAGGGGGCAGGTCTGGTTCGGGGAAGTAACGGTAATCGTGTGCTTCTTCTTTTGAACGCTGTGTGACGGTAATGCCCTGGTCGTCGATCCAGCCGCGGGTTTCCTGCTCCACCACCTTACCCTCATCCAACAGCGCGCTCTGTCGGCGGATTTCAAAATCAACAGCCCGCTCCAAGCCGCGGAATGTGTTGAGGTTTTTTATCTCACAGCGCGTGCCAAAAGTCTGGCTGCCTGCAGGGCGAATTGAAATGTTGGGTTCGATACGCATAGCGCCTTTTTGCATATCACCGGAGTTGACTTTTAGATAGCGCAGCAGGCTGTGCAGAGCCCGGGCGTAGGCGCCCACCTCTTCGGCGGAATGCATATCGGGCTCGGAAACAATCTCCAAAAGCGGTACTCCGGCGCGGTTTAAATCGATCAGGGTATGTGCCGGACGGATTTCGTTGATAGATCCATTGCCCGATTCAGCAATATGGGTCAATTTCCCGGTATCTTCTTCTAAATGTACACGGCGAATACGCACCACTTTTTCCCCCTGTGAAGTCAGAATAGTAAGCCTGCCATTTACCGCCAGGGGATTTTCGTATTGGGATATCTGGTAGCCTTTGGGCAGATCGGGATAGAAGTAATTTTTGCGGGCGAATAAACTGGAAGGGGCAATCTCACACGCCAGCGCCAGCGCCACCCGCAGGGCAAATTCCACCGCCTTTTGATTGACCACCGGCAGCACACCCGGCATTCCGGCACATACCGGGCAGACCGCGCTATTAGGCTCTGCCTGGGTGGTATCCACTACAGGGCAGGCGCAGAACATTTTAGAGCGCGTTGCCAGTTCGGCATGCACTTCCAGGCCAATCACAGGTTCGTAGATGTTAGACATCAGGAATTAACCATAGCGGCGCATGAAGGATTTCAAGCGGCGCAGCGCCTCCTCGATTTTCTCGTAAGCCGTAGCGTATGAACAGCGCACAAAACCTTCACCGCCAGCTCCAAATGCAGAACCCGGCACAACGGCGACCTTTTCCTCGTCAAGCAGGCGCTGGGCAAATGTTTCTTCATCCAGACCGGTAACGCGGATATCGGGAAAGGCATAGAAGGCGCCGTGAGGTTCGAAGGTGGGTAACCCCAGCTCATTCAACCCACTGACGATCAGCTTTCGGCGGCGGTCGTATTCCTGACGCATAATTTCCACTTCCTCAGCGCCATTTTTGATGGCTTCGATGGCAGCATCCTGCGCCATTGTAGGGGCGCACATGATGGTATATTGGTGGACACGCGCCATGCCAATAAGAATATCTTCCGGTGCCGCAGCAAACCCGATACGCCAGCCGGTCATGGCATAGTTTTTGGAAAAGCCGCCCAATAATATGGTGCGCTGGCGCATGCCCGGCAGTGACGCAAAGCACACGTGAGGAACACCATAGACGAGCTGGTCATAAAGCTCATCGGAAATCACGATCAGGTCGTGCTTTTCTGCCACTTCAGCAATCGCCATCAGTTCTTCGCGAGCTGCCACCGCGCCGGTGGGATTGTTGGGATAGCCAATCAGCAGGGCTTTCGTACGCGGGGTGATGGCAGCTTCCAGAGCATCGGCACGCAGGATGAAATTATCTTCAGCGCGGCAGGGCAATTCGACAGGTACACCACCTGCCAGGATTGCTTCAGCCTGGTAAGCTACAAAGCAGGGAGTGGCGATAATGACTTCTTCACCAGGGTTGAGCAGGGCAGTCATTGCCAGGTAAAGAGCTTCGGATACGCCTACCGTAATGAGCATTTCGGCGCCCGGATCGTAGCTGACACTGTATAAACGGTTCAAATGCTCAGCGATTGCCTGGCGCAGCCCGATGCGTCCGGCGTTGGAAGTGTAATGAGTAGCGCCGCTTTTTAATGATCGTACACCAATTTCCAGAATGGAATTGGGGGTGGTAAAATCCGGCTCTCCAATGCCCAGCGAGATGACATCCTGCATGGTAGCAACAATATCGAAAAATTTACGGATGCCGGATGGTTTTAGGTTGACTACTTTTTCAGCCAAGTATTTTTTGTTCACGTGGTCTCCTGTTGTTGGCAAGAATTATCTGGATAGTCTAAGCAGTAAGCACAATACAGTTTTCTTAATGCACGCCCTTAGAATGATTAGATTTATTCAAAGAAGATCAATTTTCCATTCATCGTGTAATTCGCTGTAAATTAGCCCGAAGATTTTTCCGTCAGTGGTACGAACACGAAACCTTTTACCTTCTGGTGTCAGCGAGGCTTCCAAAGTTTTATCGATCACCAAACGCTGCCCTTCCCAGACGACAGCTGTAGGTCGCTCAGCATATTGGCAATCAGAGCGGCATTCCACCAGAGCAGGCATCGTTATAAGATCACCATAGTTTGGTCGCCGGCGTTGATTCTTCCGGCGCGGCGGGTGATCTGTGCACGCCGCCCCACCAGCGAGCCTTCCAGGATCACATCGGTTACTTCTGCAGCATCGCCTAAGATAGTGTTGCGGACAATGCTGGAATGTACTTTACAATCTGCGCCAAGGGATGTAAACGGACCGATGACCGATTCCGTCACTACGGCTGAGGGATGGATGAACACCGGGGGAATGACTACAATTCTTTTACGCTTGCTGGCTATGGCAGAATTATCCATGCCGTGTTCCAAAAGGTAGCGGTTAGTTTCGAGCAGAGATTCGGGTGTGCCAGCATCTAGCCATACATCGACTTCCTTGGTGTTCATGCGTAAGCCGTTTTCCAGCATAATATTCACGGCATCTGCCAGGAAATATTCTCCTCCGGTTTGTATATCGCGCTTCATCTGCTCTTCGATGGCAGAAAGCAGTTTATGTGCATCGCGAAAGTAATAGAAACCTACCACAGCCAGGTTGTGTTCCATGCTGTTTGGTTTCTCGATCAGGCGTTCCACGTGCCCATTGTTGCCCAATACTGCTACACCAAAGCGGCGCGGGTCGGGAACAGGTTTAACCCAAGCAACGGCTTCCACCGAGTCATCTGCCAGACAAGCCAGGTCTGTTTCGATAAGTGTGTCGGCAAAGACTACCAGCATTGGTCCATCTAAATATTCGCGCGCTAGATATATCGCGTGCGATTGTCCGCGAGGATCATCCTGAACCACGTAATGAGAGGTGATGTGCGGGTAATGTTCTTTGATATGCGCTTCTATTTGATCCCCAAGATAACCTACCACATTAACCAGCTCGAAATTTCGAGGATCAGGAAGGGTGTTGAAAGTGTTTAAAACATGATCGAGCACTGATTTTCCGGCAACATTCAGCAATTGCTTGGGAATACTCCAGGTGAGGGGACGCAGCCGTGTGCCCAACCCAGCCATTGGAATGACGATTTTTATTGGTCGATTCATAAAGAAAAGAAAATCCCCAGATATTGTAGAATTTTTTTTATTATACCCGGTTCGGGTTGAGAATTCCGGTTTAGACCGCACAATTTATCAAAAAAGAAAGAAATACGTAAGAGCAACTTCGTAAGGTCTGAAATGAGTTTATCGGGGATAGGCGTGCTGTGAAAAGGGATCATTTCTGGCAGGGAGTTACCCATTTTAAACAAACAAAACAGGATCCAGGATAAACAGGATGAATTATTAGATATTTATTATCCTATTTTTCCCGAATGTCCTGTTATTCTTTATTATTCCTTTATATTTTGATTGATTTTCGCCAAAATTTGCGCATGTATTTGGGGATTTGCCGCCAGGATGGACATGGCTTTTCCCATCTGCAGAGGCTTACCTGTTGAGGCGGTTACTAATGCGCCGCTTTCACGGGCGATCAATATACCGGCAGCCACATCGTATGGCTCAATTTGCAATTCCCAGAAGCCGTCAAAGCGGCCAGATGCCACATAGCACAAATCGAGGGCAGCTGAGCCAAGCCGGCGCACCCCCTGTGATGACATCATCAGGCGGGCGTGATTATCGAAATTGTTATCCGGGTTTGTGCGCACATCATAGGGGAAACCGGTCACCAGCAATGAATTAAGCAGCACATCCTGTTTCGAGACATGGATAGGCTCGCCGTTCATCAACGCCCCTTGCCCTTTTTGAGCAGTGAAGCATTCATCCCTCATTGGGTCATAAACAGCAGCCAGTTGCAATTCACCGTCTTCTTCATAACCAATGGATACGGCGAAGATGGGCACACCGTGGGCAAAATTGATGGTGCCATCCAACGGGTCGATATACCAGACAGAGCTTTGACCGTTGCTGTTATTACCGCTCTCTTCTGCGTATATCCCATGACCGGGGAAGCGACGGTTGATCTCGGTAATAAGATACCGTTCAGATTGGCGGTCGATATCGGTGACGAGATCGATATCGCCTTTATGTTCGATGGTCAAGCGGCGGCCATAACCCGGGCGAGGCTCGAAGCCGCTGCGAACGATCTCTCCGGCTGAACGAGCCAGAGTTTCAAGGTCTGAGAGAGAGGGAGTCATGTGTTTATTCCATTACGGTTAAGAGATAGAATGAGAAGCTTTATTATAAGTCAGATAGAATAATTGTGGCTTTAAAATAAAAAACCGCCTTTTTTATATCAAAGGCGGTCATTATTTTCTCACTTCCAAACTACGGGTGTTAGTTAAATATCTCAGAACATCTTTGGGAGAGTATTCAAGCAAATACTTTCTGAGCTTGTGATAATAAACGATTAATGGTTCTCTGGCCACGCGAATTCGATATACTTTGTAGCTCCTCCATCTTTGTATTCATGCTTACCGGTAACACGTAATTTATGCCCTGAGCAAGTCCCTCTGATATTATCCGTGCCAGTTCCTTTTATGTACCAATCATTGTAATCCGCATCACCCCCATAATAATTCTGATAATAGACCTGATCCCTACACCACTCTTGCGTATTAAAATACGTCCAGCCAATAGTCCCAATCGTGACACCTGACCCGGAGGTTTTACTCAATATCCATCCCGACCAGGTTGATGAAGAAGTGGTTATCCCCTTCTGAGCTTTAACAGCCTTTCCATTCACACTTCCGCTATGGATTGGGCTGCTGCTGGTTGCCATGACAGTATTACTCGTGAATATGGCTATTATCGAAGCAAACAGGAAGCAAAACAGAATTTTTTTCATTTCGCTTTTTCCTTTTGCAAATAAGCTAAAATTTCTTCGCCGGGGTCTGCGGCTTCCAGCGTGATCAGTTCTTGAACCGAGCTTATTTGTTCCGTCCCGTCCGCAAATTGAACGATCATTTCCAGGCGGGTAACAAATCCTGTTTCCGGGTCCACATAATATCGTTTTAACATGCCACTTTCCGCCTTTGAATAGGTATCCAGCTTTTGCGGTTCACCAAACTGGAGTAGGAGGTCAAATCGCCTGGAGGGTTTATCGTTGAAAACTGTTTCGATTTCGGTTAAGGTGGCTCCTTCACCGATGCTTTCGTTTACCGTTCGTTCAAATTCAAAATCATAAACGAAATCAGATGGTTCAATAGGGAACTCAATGTCATAAGTGATATTCCAGGCGAGATTGTCTCGAGTAACCCCTTCCTGAATAATCTCTCCATCCTCGGTGAGGGTGAACTGCACATCTTCAAAGACCTGATTATTTTCATCCAGATGGTACCAGCTTTCGTGAATGGTCACAGGTGGGATGGGCCGTTGATCTGGGTAGGTTTTACCTTTTACCTCTTCCGGATTGATGGATGCCCTGGTCACGAAGTGCACCCATTCTGGCTTTGAAATCTGTTGTAAGGCGATATTTTTTAGCGTCTGCATATCTTCCAGCGCATCTGCTTGTGTTTTAAGCTCTGATGGACTATTGTTCTTCGCCGGATTTGTTGCTTTAGCGCCCACACCATTATACAGAACAAGCGTTCCGGTAAAAATGGTGAGAACTAAGGCAATGATAAAGAGTCTTTTTTTCACAACATGCCTCCTTTTTTGTTTTGTTAGTTGCATGAAATGCTGCAATATCAATTATATTTTTATAATATCCATCATTGTAAGGGCTGTCTATACCGGATTTCCGTTATCTTTCATTTTTCCCCTTAAGGAACAACCCAGCTGCTTCGGTGCGATTTTGGACATTTAATTTTTCATATATATTCTTTAAATGCTGCTCGACCGTATTTTCTGAAATCCCCAAAGAATCTGCCAATTCTTTATTGGATTTTCCTTGAGAAAGGATTTCCAGAATCTCCAATTCTCTTTCTGTGAGATTATTCAAAATATCCATAAAAACCCCATATATGGTTTATCTAAAAATCATCGGATTTCATATACTAATCAATTTTGCATCGGATATTATCTTTCAATATCCCACCCAGTATTTAGAGCATAATAATTCTTGTGATTGTATTTCTAAATATTATGATAATGTATCATTTTCATTTCATATTATTGTATCCTTGACCGATGAAGCTATCGGTTAGAGGATTTTTATGGAACCTGGCGGTTTTCCCAATTATCAAATCCAATTCACATTGTACCTTTCGCACAATGTATTGTCATTAAGCACTGATTAGCAAAATATAAGTGATAGTTAAGGATATTTTGCCCCCAATTGTTCGTATTTTATGAATTGTATTGAGAAATTTATGGAATCTGCCGGTCGTTATCCGATGCACATTCCTCCACCAGGCGGTCAAAATAAGCGCACATGAAGCGGTGGCGTTCTTTGGCGATACGGCGCCCGGCGGAGGTGAAAAGGCAGTCTTTGATCTTGATGAGCTTGAACAGGTGCTCGTGGAAAGCGCTGTGAGCTTCGCCCGGTTCTAATTCTCCGGTTTTGATGAATTGCTGTGAGGCTGGGGCGTATGCGGGTTGGTTGGCGCGAGTGGCGTAGGCGATGGCACGGGCGACTCCGGTGGCGCCGATGGCATCCAGTTTATCGGCGTCGAACACTACCTGAGCCTCTAAAGTCTGCGGCGGCTCACGTTTATCGCGGAAGCGGTGGGCGCGAATGCAGTGGCACACCGCCGCTATTCTCGCCTCATCCCAACCCTCGGCGCGCAAGACCTCATCTGCAAACTCCGCTGCGTCCAGGTGATGATCCTTGCGCTTTTTCAGCCTCTTTTTGGGGTCATCCAAAAATTGATCCCGTGGGTCAGTTAATGCTGCCCGTTCAGGTCCATCTTCCTTTTCACCACTCACTACTTTCTGCTCACTCCCTGAAAACTGACTACTAAAAACTGTTACCTGATCACTTTCCACATCATGCAACAACACGGCTGCCCTGACGATTTCGATATCCGCGCCTTCGATTTTTGCAATATGTTCAGCCAGATGATAAACGCGCAACACATGGTCAAAACCATGCACCGGATCGTTGGGGTACCAGGTTCGGGCTTGTTCGATGGTGGGCATATTGGTTGCTTAGTTGGGGTAAAATTTCCCCTTTTTTATCACCGACTGCACCAGGTTCGTGCCAAAGCGGTAACCCAGGTGGCGGTAATCGGGTATATCCAAAATGAGCACGTCGGCTTGCTTGCCGGGTTCCAGCGAGCCGATGCGTTCGCTGCGACCAATGGCAGCCGCGGCGTTGATGGTGGCTGCGGCGATAGCTTGAGCGGGCGTTAAATGCAGGTAACGGCAAGCCAGGGCAATGGCAAATTGCATACTCTCACACCAGGCAGTACCTGGGTTCAGGTCGCTGGCGATGGCTAGCAAGCCGCCTTCTGCCAGGATTTCCCGGGCGGGGGTGTAATGGGTTTCTGCCAAACCAAAGGGGGTACAAGGCAATGCCACGGCGACCGTATTGCTATGCGCCAGGGTGCGGATATCCTCGGCGGAAGTGGTTACCAGGTGATCGGCAGAAACCGCCCCCAATTCGGCAGCCAGGGCAGCACCGCCAATATTTTCGAATTCGTCGGCGTGAATCTTGAGCGGGAAATTCAAACGACGCGCTTCCTCCAGGATTCTGCGGGATTGCGCCAAGTCGAACACACCCTTTTCGCAAAAAACATCCACAAAGGGTAAGGTGTGGTAGGGAGCATGATTGCTCCACCATTGCTGGACCAAGGGCAGCATGGTGTTGCAAATCAAATCGACGTACTCGTCAGTTTTGCCCAGGTACTCGGGGGCAACAGCATGGGCACCCAGGAAAGTGGCAGCAATTTCCAGAGGACCTTCGGCATCGAGTTCTAATAATGCCAGCAGTATGCGCAGCTCAGCGGCGCTGTGCAGCCCATAGCCGGTTTTCACTTCGGCGGTGGTGGTGCCATAGCTGAACATGCGCCGTAAGCGCTGGCGGGTTTCATCGAGCAGCACCTTTAGCGGGGCAGCACGGGTAGCGCGCACGGTGGAGGCGATCCCACCCCCGGCTGCCATAATTTCCATATACGTTTTACCCTGCAGGCGCATCTCGAATTCGGCGGAGCGGTCGCCAGCCCATATGGCATGGGTATGCGGGTCAACCAGACCGGGCATCACCACTCTGCCGTTAACATCCAGGGACGATTCGTGGGGGTATTTTTGGATCAATTCCTCGCTGGTGCCTACAGCAGCAATCGTCTCACCTTCAATGAGCACAGCGCCATTGGGAATGATGCCAAGCCTGCCCAAATCAGCCCCGCGTTGAGGAGCGCCGGCGATGGTAAGCAATTGGGAGGCAGAATGAATGAGCATGTGATTTGATTATGCCATGGTTAAGAGGGATTGACAATGAAAACAAGTAAAAGGTATTGGCAATAGGGTAGTAGATATTCGTGAATTGAAATTCGAGAATCGTGGTTGGTTGGCAGATATAAGCGGGGAATATAAAAAATATTACTGGTTTTATGTTTTCCTGATGGAAAAGGTATCAGGGATAATTTTCCTGTGGAACTATTTTTTCATATTGATCTTCTAATGATGAAACATCGAATCCATTATCTTTTAGGTGATTGAGTATTAAACGAAATGCTTCTGCATTCGTGATTATGCTTCTTTCCTGGCAAGGCGCTGAATAATCATCCACATTCCCCGATTCCAACTTGAATAACTGTAAATCGATGGAATACCATTTCTGACAATAAACCAAGCCAATTTTACCGATATGTTCAAAATATTTATCTTGTGTCTTTACAACGAAATATCCGGTTTCATCTCTTTCAACGTCCGAATTATTTATGATATATATAGGCCTTTGCGATATATCGTTTACTAATAATGAGTTTCCCGGCATCCAAACCGGTTTTTCTAACCCCAAGAAATCGAGTATGGTAGGTGCAATATCTATACTTTGCACATTTGATTCGATTCTTCCAGCGTATTGTCCTTTAGGAAAATGAATTATCAATGGAATTCTCTTCCATCCAATATGTTTCTGACCATGATCACTGCTTATGATTATTATTGATTTATCAAAAAGGTCAAATTTTTTTAATATATCGATGATATCACCAATTTGTTTATCGAACGACAAAATGCTGTCATCGTAAAAATCTGTGTTCCATTCTTCTTGAGTTTCAATGTCTTGGCCTAACGAGAACACCTGTTGCTGGGGAGAGAACTTAGGTCCATGGGTTACCATAAAATGAATATGAATGAATAACGGTTTTTTAGATTTACGGATAAGTTTTTTAGTATTATCAGTTTTCGTTTGGTCAACCATATTATCAGGAGGTTTCATTACTAAATCATATGGATTTTCCATAACGTTTATGTAAAAGATATGTTTTAGGCGGTCAAACAATCGATTACTGATTTCATAAATAAAATATGCAAAATCGGCGGGAATAAATTTATTAATTCTCAATAATCGATTTCGAATTTTCATTGTCCTTCCATTTGCTTCATCGAATCCATCTAATAGATTTAATGTATAGGCATCGCCATAATGTGGAACACTCATTTGTACAGTATAGTATCCCTGAGCCCGTAAAATTCCGGGAAGATGTTGGTAAGCATCCTCTTCTTTTAGAATATCCGGCGGGTAAAGGACTCTTGTGCTTGTCGGGTATTTCCCGGTAAGGGCAGAGATCAATGAGCCAGGGGTGCTTGAAGAGTTAGCGAATGCATTTTCAGCCACCAAGGAAGTATCAGCAAGTTCTCGGAGGTGCGGCGTGGTATCACGTTCATAACCATATACAGACATACTGGCTGCATTCACTCCATCACCGGTAATAAAAAATATATAAGGGTAATTCTCCAGAAGTTGTGCTGTTTCATTTTCCCCAGCCTTAATATTGAAATCGTTCGAAGATAATGGAATTAAGAACAGAATTACTATCGATCCTGTGAGAAGGATAAGGGCTGTCTTTTCTAAATCCCGTTTTCTTAAAAATCGACTGACAATTGGCAGGATTTTCACAATATGCCTGTGTCCATAACCTAAAACGACTAAGTATCCCACTGCATATAAACCGCGAACAATCCCCTTTGATGTGACAATACCAAAGTGGAAAATTGTATAAGTAAAATTATCCACCATCAGGAGGATCATGGACGCCAAAATACCGGCAGGCAAGAATGCACCAAGTTTTATAAAAACTTCATGATAATTAGATAACCAGGGAATTAAACCGAGTAAAACCAGGATAAGCAAAAATAAAATGCACACCACTGCAATGAGTGAACTTGAGAATAAAAGCACCTCAATTTTTTGGGAGAACGTCAGGATGCTCAACGAAGATGGCTTTGTAATAAAAAATAACCATTCCATGAAAATATAAACCAATCCAGCAATAATGGTATAAATAAACAAACTGCTCCATGAATTTAAAATCCGATTTGTTTTAGATTTTCGAGGCATAAATTGACTTATAGAAATTAGTTTCGAATATTGATGGATGGGTCATTCTTTGGAAAACCAGTAGATGGTTCTACAGGTTCCCGGGATGGGAATCTGTTTTTGAAGAGTGAAATCATGTGTAAAGGCTTGTACAAAACCTTCGATCGAATAATCTTTGAAAATATCCTGGCGAGAAGCAAGTAATTTCTTCACCTGGCTGTCTTCCTTCGGTACAAATTCAATAATAAGATTCTTCCCCAACGAAGCGAAAGTATGGGCAATATCTCGCAATGGGACATTGTTAGAAATCGCCAGGTGATGGATCAAAGCCAGGGCAAGCAAAAGGTCGACTGGTGCACGACGGAAAAACGACTGCCGTTCGGTGTTCGACCAACCAATGGCGGGAGAAGGGTTGGCGAGATCGATCAACAAAGGCAATATATTTTTTATTTTTGCTTTCTTACTTTCCAGGTAGTTTAATTCTACGGCTCCCGGGTCGATATCTGTGGATATGATTTGACAGTCTTCGATATCCTTCCCTAAACGACTAAATTCACCAGTATTTGCTCCAAGATCTAAAATTGATTGTGGGGCAAGATCTTGGATAAGGCGGTATACGATTTGCTTTTTTTGTTCAAAGGCTTCTTTTGAATAATTCGTTTCCTGATAATAATTAACCCAATCGGTATCGCTGGCTTTCCAAGTAAGTTTTTTTACGATCCTTGCAAGGCTTTCGATTAACCCCATCATGGCTTCTTTTCTCATCCGAATGTTTTTCTTTGCTGACGCCCCAGTTGGTGCAGAATAACGCTTTTGAGCATAAGCGTGCATGTGTATATGGGTGAGTATGCCCCCTTTTGTCCATGATGAGCGGGGCAGTAATTTACTGGCGAGATCAAGCGGGATGCCATCGATGTAAATTTGTAGCAATTTATTCAAGCGGATATCTGCCAAACTCATTAAAGCCAATGGGGCAAGAAAGTGCTGACAAAATTGGCGGTAAGCAACCCAGGGTTGTCCCTCGATATATCTTGTGAAGCTGAGGGTATCGATTAGGATTGGCGATCCATGATGAAATTGGATATTATAAGCGCTGGCATCTTTCAGGATCATGCCTGATTGAAGGGCTGTTTTTTGAATTCTAAGAGTCTGCAGGGCAGCATCTTTTAATTGGGAAAAGGACCATTCATAAGGATAAGAAATGAAATTGACCTTTTGCGGAAGAATGATCTTATACGCGAGGTCCGGTACACATGCAGGCACATCCGATTCTTGATGAGGAAGCAGCATCTGCTTTTGAACCAGCTTTTCGTAAAGGCCACAAGACATCAACAGGTCATAATCGTCTTTATAGCATGAATTGACCTGCCGGAATATTTGATCGTTCCGTTGAAAAAGAAAACCGCTTGGGTCACGAAAGGATGGCGCTAGTTTTTCAGTTGTCGAATTCATCGGGAGAAATATTATCGTCTTCGGTTTCAGCGGAGTCAATTGGGTTCTTTGTACCTAAGGAAGTAATTTTCTTCCAAATAATTCTAACGATAACACCAATACCCAATAAACCTGCCAGAATTGTTTGTAATAGGACACTGCCTGAACCGGGATCAAGATACATGATAATTACCCTTTGAATGAACTTGAAATTATAGATTTTCGAACAAAAATCCCTTAAAATCTCATTTGGGATAAATTATAACATCTAACTTATTTATCCTTTTTGACTTTAGCGATGATTGTCTCACCACCCCTCATTCTTCCAACCCCATTTACCTCGCAGGGGGACGAAAGCAACCGGCGTAAGCTCCTCGCTGACAAATTGATCACCTTGGCGGTACCAGCGTTCCAAGAGCTGGTAGGAAGGTCCCCCTACCGGAATGACCAGCCTGCCGTCCTGATCAAGCTGATCGAGCAATACCTGCGGTACTTTTGGGGCTGCAGCAGTGACAATGATTGCCTGAAAAGGCGCTTTATCGGGCAATCCCAGTGAACCATCGCCAACCACCACATGCACGTTCTGATAACCTAGGGATTGCAGAACGCTTTCTGCCTGCTGGGCTAGGCTGGCATGGCGTTCGATGGTATACACCTGACGCGCAAGCTGCCCGAGGATGGCTGCCTGGTAACCGGAACCTGTGCCTACTTCCAACACATTTTCCCCGCCCTTAAGATTCAGCATTTGCGTCATCAAAGCCACAATATAAGGTTGAGAAATCGTTTGCCCGCAGCCAATGGGCAATGGGCCGTCCACATACGCCAGGTGACGATGCTCTTCGGAAACAAAGCGGTGACGCGGAACTGCGCTCATGGCTTCCAAGACACGCGGATCGCGAATATCCCGCTTGCGCAGATGATCTTCGATCATCCGCTGCCATTCCACCTGGTATTCGCTATCCGTTAATTCATTCAACTTGCGTTTTCTCTTCCGGAACATGCTTTCCTTGATTCCATCAGATATCATTCCGGTATGATCAGCGAATATTCTCCACGATATAAAGGTGCTTTGTAAGCTCAAATTTACAGTTTGCAGTCATTTCAAGCACTGCAGCATTAGCGCCGTTGCAGATAATGGCAACGGATCGAGTATGCGAAAAAACCCTTCAGGATCATCCATTTGCGGTAGTTTCATCCAACAAGAACGCCATAATCCATTGGGTAGTAGCAATGAGTGCATCCAGGTGAGTTCTTTCGTAGCTGTGTGAGGCGTCCACCCCAGGTCCAATCAGGGCAACCGCAACATCGCCACCCGCTGTGAGTAAAGCTTCAGCATCCGAGCCATAATGCGGATAAATATCCACTCGGTGAACGATGTTGTAACGGTCTGCAAGGTCGCGCAAATGCTGGCTTAATCCATGGTGGTAAGGACCACCTGTATCTTTGACGCATATAGTGACATGGAATTCGTCTGATGTTTGCCCTTCGCCCACGGCTGCCATATCCACTGCCACCATCTCTGCCAGATTAGCGGGAAAACCGGTAGATGCGCCATGACCTACCTCTTCGAAATTACTAATCAACAATGTGGTCGTTTGGATGGGTTGTAATCCCGCATCATGTAATGCTTTCACAGCTGCTAAAAGGCATGCCACACAAGCTTTATCATCCAAATGACGCGAACGAACGAAACCATTGACGATTTCGACGCGCGGGTCGAAAGCAACAAAATTACCTACCTCAATGCCCTCTGCCCTGGTTTCATCGGCGGTAGCTACCCGCACATCCAGGCGGACTTCCATCGTATCATTATCTCGTTTGGTATCTTTAACTTCATCACCATAAACATGCGCTGATGCTTTAGTTAATAGAAGGGAACCTCGAACAGTTTTACCCGAGCGGGTAAACACGGTGCAGCCTTCGCCCTCCACCGTGTTCCAGGCAAAACCTCCGATTTTAGTCAATTTCAGCCTGCCATTAGATTTAATTTCTTTGACCATAGCACCCAGCGTATCGACGTGGGCTGAGAGACCACGCGGCGTATCCGCACGCTTGCCTTGCCAGGTTGCCAGCAATGCACCTTTACGGTTACGCGATAAAGCGAGGGATGAAAACGCTTTAAATTCTTTTTCCATAAGATCGACCGCCTGATGCGTATATCCGGTCGGGCTGGGCGTGTTGAGCAGCTCAGCCAAAAATTTAAGCAAATAATCGCTATCGATGGGAGGTAATTTTTCCATAATTCAGCCGCTATAAATAAAAAAGATTAAGATTATTCTACTGCAAGGTTTTCAAATTCGGTAATTGCTTTACGCCAGGAATCCGGAATCGGAATGCTTTTCCTGGTGCGGTAATCATACGCTACTAGAATTACATTTCCAGTAGCTAGAACTTCTCCATCACGCGCATCTTCGATATCTTGTGCCACTTCCAGGCTCTTATTACCCATTCGTACAATACGCACGCCCACTTTCACCGACATGCCAAATTCAACAGGCGCGCGGAAAGTCAGCCTCACCTCTGCCATGATCACGCCCACATCCAAGAAAGAATCACCTCCCCACAACCCCAAATGCTTGGTATATTGGAGGCGTGCCTGTTCCATGTAGGTAAGATATTTCGCATTGTTTAGATGACCCTGGGCATCTAAATCGCCATAACGCACTTCGATAGGATGGTAAAAACGGAATTCTGTCATACTGCGATTATACACAAGGAACGGAAGTTGTGTGCGGTATAATGGTGCCCATGGAAAATCAAAATCTAGAAGAAACAAGATCTACCCCCCTGCCGTCATTACCCGCCGATAATTCCGGTTTTGATGATACGATGGCAGTACCTTTGGAGAACGAAGGGGGAAGCAGGCTTCCCTCTCCCCCTGCTTCTGGCAAAAGAAAACCGAAACCATTGCGCATGGTTATCCTTTTGGGTATTGGAGGGCTTATTCTAGCTGCGGTAATCAGTGCTTTTGCCGGCTACCGCTCTGGCCTTTCTTCCCGCACGAGAGCTCAGGAAACGCAGGTTGCCAGTTCGTTGCAGCAGCAATACGATCTGGCTGTGCAAGAAATTCAAGAAAAGAATTATGAACGGGCTCATCAAAGATTGGAATACATTATTCAAATCAATCCATCTTTTCCTGGGGTGACTGAAAAACTGGCTGAGGTAATTATGCAAATGAATATAACACCTACGCCAATACCCTCACCCACACCCGAGATGACCCCCACGCCCGACCTGCGCGGCGCTGAAGAACTTTATTCCCAGGCGCAGCAATATCTGTATAACAGCGACTGGACGAAAGCCATCGATACTGCCCTCACGCTGCGCAAGAATAATATCGATTATCAACCAGTGTTGGTGGACGACCTCATTTATACTGCTTTGCTCAATCGCGGGAAGGATAAAATCTTAAAACTTCGAGATCTGGAAGGCGGCATTTACGATTTAACCCTTTCAGAACGTTTTGGTCCGCTCGATGCCGAATCAAAAAGTTACCTGACTTTTTCCAGGTTATACATTACCGGCGCCAGCTTTTGGGAATTGGATTGGGGACAGGCAGTTTATTATTTTGCGCAGGTAGCACCTTCATTGCCAAACCTCACCGACAATTCCGGCTGGTCGGCAACGGAACGATACCGATTGGCATTGATCAACTACGGCGGTGTTTTGGCAAATCAAAAACAGTGGTGCCAGGCAGCAGAACAATATGCCACCGCAATTTCGCTGGGCTCTGCATCTGACGAAGTCAAAAATGCGTATAATAATGTGCTGCAAAAATGCGGCGGACCTGCTCAGCCAACTCAGGCGCCCGAAAACGTCACCAACGAGACTGTCGAAGCCCCTGAGCCCACCCCTGAAACTGAGGAACCACAAGAAACTGTTGAAGTTCCGCAGCCGTAAAATCGCCCCAGAGGAAAATCTTTTCGGCTTTTTGGGTTGTCCAAGACGATGGCATAATCAGCTTGGTCAACCACCAGCAATGCCTGTTTTGTTATTTATTTTTTTTATCAATAAAGCAGGATTGTTAAGGAGAATACATAATGAACATTAAAAAGAATTTAACGAAAGTTATTTCACTTTCTTTATTGGTCATGGTATTAGTTTCAGGTTGCAGTATATTCCCCAAGGCAGTTGAGCCGACACCTTTGCCCACAAACACAATTGCCCCTCTCCCGATGCCAACCAATCCTTTACCACCGCCCCCCACCGCAGAGCCTTCGCCCACTTTCACTGAAATTCCTCCCTCACCCATTCCACCCACCGAGACGGTCACACCGCTGCCGATAATGATGGAAACAGCCACACCTTTGCCGACCCAGGGAAGCGCCTCAAGCGGAACCAGCCGCTGTAATGGCTTGCATGGCAGGCTCGAAGTGCGCGTATATATCGGGGAAGCAGCCAGTGTGGGCATGGAAGCCTTCTCCATTGGTGAAATACCATTTGGGGTCACCACCTCATATGCCCCATACCGCATCCAGGGAAAAGGCAAGCTTGTTCAAAAAGGTAAAACTGAAGAAGATTGGGGCTTTTATAAAGCGGATATTAACATGACGGGTTCGGTCTCCGGACAATGCCTGACCGGTGAGCATGACGGCGAGCTGCGCCTCAATGTGTCGTTAGCCGGCAACCGTACGGTAACGGTACGGGCACGTGGATTTAACAAGACGTTCACACTATCGGGCGGCGATAATATGCCGATAACCATGATGTGGCAGGAGGGGTATTATTGGGCGGCGAATGAATGGATATTCGTAATCCATAAGGGTCCGGGAGAGGATTAGCAGGATCATTCGTGTCTTCTGTTAATTTACAATGAAGCGAAATTTGGGTTTCCCTCGGTTTTTTCTACCGATTTTCATTTCCCTCTTACGGTTCGAATTCGATCAGCATAAAAGGCTGTTTGGGGAAATAGAGATACGCTTTGCGTTCAGGGAATGCCCGGGCAACGGCGGTATTCTCCTTTTCCCCCTTATTGATAACAAAGATGAACGGTGTATCCAGGAAGGCGTCTTGCAGCTCCAGCAGGGCGCCGTATTCAGTCCATTTATTGGGGTAGACAATCACCAATGCAGGGGTGAGTGCCCGGGCTTGTTCGGTGTAGAAAGGTTTAAGTCGTTCGCGGGTCACGCCGTATAAACCGTACATGCTTTGCAGGCGCTGAGGGGTGTAATAAAGCAAGTTGACACTTACAAAAAAAACGACCACCAGCAAAGTGGAAAAGAGCCGCAGCCGGCGCCAGAGGTTATGCCGCGGAAGAATGTCATCAGGATACAACCGCCAGCCTGCCAGCCAGACGATACCCGCCGCACTGAGGATGGTCAATGAGAACAAGCCTTCGTAATAATAGCGCGGACCATACAGGTTTGCGCCAATCCAGTAAAAAATATACACAAACACCAGGCTGGGGAAAACAGCAATGGCGGGCAAAGCTTTCCAATTGCGTTTATGCAGCAGCGCCGCCAATCCAAAAGGCAGGAATAGCCACGAAGCCTTGAACCAGCCGAACAGATCTGTATAACCAACCCGCAGACTGAAACGGGTGTTGATCCTGGCAGAATGCAGTGTGTGACCGCCTTCTGCCCTGCCAAAACCTTCGCCAAAACCAACCTTATCGTATTGCCACCACAATGTGTAGGGATTTAATAATGGATCGCCGGTGACGGCTGCCTGCCATAGGAAGAGTAATCCGGTGAATGCCAGCACCGCCAGGCAGTAGATAACCAGACGCAGGCGATTTTTGTTCCCGCCTTGCACGAAAAGGTAAAGCCCGTGCAGGGCAAACGGTAATGACACTCCCACGGCAGTGAGCGGGCGGGTAAGAATAAGCAACCCCAGCGATATGGCTGAGACGGTCGGTGGCAGCCACCGCCATCGCTCTGGCAATGGGCTGGTTTCCGCTGGTTGCCAGGAATCCAACCAGCCCAAAACGAAGGTCAGGCTGAGGAACAATCCAAAAGGGTGGGAGAGCAGCGAACCGGAGTTCATCAAGAAAAACGGGGAAACGAGCGTGAGTCCGGCAGCGAGCAACCCTACAATAGGGCTGAACAAACGCTTGCCCAGGCGGTAGGTGAGCCACACACCTGCGCCAGCCAGCAGCGGATTGACCCAGCTCCGTGCATTCAAGATCAATCCCAGTGCCAGCATAGCAGGCCAGCCGGGAGGATATTTACCAAAACGCTGCCCTTTGTAATCGACGACAAATGGCGTTAAGAAGGATTCGGGATAAGGCGGCGATGGCAAAGTCAGATGACCCCTGGCAATTGCCTGTGCCTGCCAGACATATGCCATTTCATCTTCCAAATGCGCCATCTGCTCGAAGATGCGGGAAGCCACAAAATAGCCTGCCAGTAAACCCAGCAGGCTAAAGCTTAATGCAATGCGGTCATAACGGGTCATAAAAAATCAGCGGTTAATCACCCGACCAGGCGCCAATGGCATCCAGGGCTTTTAAGGCAGGGCGATGCAACAGCCCATTAGAGGCGCAGATGCCGCGGTTTTTCGCCAAAGTTCTGCCCTGGTTAAAATCCAGATTTTTGCCGAGAATATCGGTGATCCGCCCCCCCGCTTCTTCGAGGATGATCGAACCGGCGGCTTGATCCCATATTTTTTCCCGGTAATCGGGTTTGGCAGAGGAGAGCAAACGCAGCAAAAGGTCGCCCTTACCAGCTGCCAATACAGCGTATTTTGCCTGACTGTCCATCCGCAGCGGTTCGACGCTGATCCCCATGATTTGTATAAATTCGTCAATCTGGGTGACATTGGTATGGCCAGATTCGAAGGAGCGCAGCAAGCGCGCCTGCGAAGGTTTGCTGCGCTGGGAGACATTCAAGGGTGAAAACTCACCCGGTGCATCGAGCGGGGTAACCCAGGCGCCTTGGCCGCGCGCAGCCACCACCAGCGAGCCGGTGCCGCACAAATCGGGGCGGTATGCATCGGTTAGATTAGGGCAGCCCAGAACGCCCAGCGCTACGCGCCCATTTTCAATGAGCGCTAATGCTACGGCATACTGGTCGCCGCGCAGGAAACCTTTGGTGCCATCGATTGGATCCAAACACCAAAAACGTCCCGCTGGCTGCGCAGCACCTTTATCTACCCAATTGCACACGGTTTCGGGGGTGGATCGCTTAGTAAACTGCCTCACATAATACGTTACCATTTCGAGGGTTTGGCTGCTTTCCGGCTGCCGCAATGTTTCAGCATCTTCTTCGGCTACCAGGGGGTCGTGCGGAAAAACCTGCTCCAACAGCCAGGCAACCACTGCCTGAGAGGCGAAATCGGCAACTGTTACCGGCGAGCGGTCTTCTTTGGTTAGGGTTGAGGAAACCAGATCCGCCTGGATACGCTGCACCACCTGAGCAGCTTGCCTGACAGCATGCAGTGCGAATTTTATTTCAGGGTTGTTCAGGTCGATCATACGCCACCTTGATATATTGAGGTAATAAACGATAACACAAAAAGTCGAAGGGCTCAAGGATATTAAATAAAATTCACAGATCGAAACTTGGCATCTTGTTAAATCTATTCAGAGGATTTGCAGTAACGACTTCAAACATCGGTTTTTACAGAAAACGAAAACCTGAAATCAACGGCTCGCTATTTCACCAGATAAATCATAGGTCATGGCGCCGGTAATGCGCACCGATACGATCTCTCCGAGGGGGGCTTCCCCTTCGATCAGTACCAAGCCGTCAATCTCGGGGGCATCACGATATGAGCGACCCAAAGAGATACGCTCATTATTCTCATTTCCAGAGATTTCATCTTCCACATTCCCTTGACCCTCAATCAGCACTTGCAGTGTCTTTCCGATAAAGGATTGATTGATTTCCAGGGAAATGGATTGCTGCATTTCCATGACCTGCTGGTAGCGTTGTTCTTTTACCTCAGCGGGGATGGGGTCACCCAGGGATTCGGCGGGAACGCCCCGCTCGAAAGAATATAGAAAAACCCCAAGGCGGTCGAAGCGGATTTCCCGGATAAAATCCAGCAGTGCCTGGAATTCAGCCTCGGTTTCACCGGGATAGCCGACGATAAAGGTAGTGCGCAATGCCAGCCCCGGCAGCGCTTTGCGCACCTTCTCCAAGGTACGTCTTACACTATCGATATTAGACGGGCGGTGCATGCGTTTGAGCGTTTCAGGATGGGCATGCTGCAAAGGCAAATCCAGGTAAGGGAGAATTTGAGGATGGTTTGCCATCACCTCGACCAGCCGATCGCTTACCAAACCGGGGTAGGCATAAAGAGTACGCCACCAGCTGATCTTCGGTGCGGCTTCGACCAAGCCTTCCAGTAATTCCGCCAGTCCGTCTTGCATCCCCAAATCGTAGCCATAGCCGGTGGTATCCTGAGCGATCAGCACAATCTCTTTGATACCCCGCTCCTGAAGAAAGAGCGCTTCGTTAAGCAAAATCGGCATGGGGCGGCTGACAGCGGAACCTTTGATTAGGGGGATGGCGCAAAAAGCGCACGGGTGGCGGCAGCCATCGCTGATCTTTAAATAGGCGCTGCCGCCCTGGATAGCAGCACCGATGGCACCGCGTTCGTCCCTGCCTACATGGGGTGTCTCAGGAAGGTGGATTAAAGGTTTTGGCAGCCCGCTCAGGCGCAGTTTTCCCACCACGTCGACGATATCCATCCAGCGGCGGGTGCCCAAGATGCCGTCTATGCCTGATATGCGCTGTGCCACCTCACGACCAAACCGCTGAGTGAGACAACCAGCAGCAATGAGAAGCTGGTTTCTGCGCTTATTCTCTGCCAGGTCTGCTAAAACTTCATAAGACTCTTCCCTCGCCAGGGCAATAAAGCCACAGGTATTGACCAACAATACTCCAGCATCTTGGGGTGTTTCCACCAGCCGATAACCGGCTTTGGTGAGCAGCTGCGCCATACCATCGGAATCTACCGTATTTTTTGCACAACCCAACGAGACAAGGAAAACCGATTTATCGACCATGGGAGAAATATTTTACATAAAAAATCGAAAAACAACAAAGAAGACAAAAAAGGAATTCATGAAGAAGCTAATATACTAACTAATTATTGATAATAAATACAGTTCCTGCATATCTTACCTAAGTGCAAGTTATAAATACAAAAACTCATAATGGATATTCTGAGTATCCTGTTCATCCTGTGTTAATAGCAAACTATATCATAGCTGCGGGGTTGGACTAGGAGAAGGGGTTATTCGCGAGGTTGGACTGGGCCGTAGGGTCTCTGTGGGGCTGGGAGTGATACTTGGGGTTGGCGCAAGAATACCTTCGACGGTGTAAATTTGGTCAATCACCTGACCAAAAGTTCCTAAGGTACCCATATCTTTCTGGTTATATAGAACCTGTAATGCAGCTGCATTACCGGTTAGAATTTCCACCTGCTTCTCGCCGCTGAACTGATAAGCGGTGCCGGGGAGAACGCGCCCGTCGAATTCCACTTTACCATCCACCAGAATTCGCATCCAAGCTCGTTGATGGATAGTGATATTGACCTGCACCAACCCGGGTATAGTCACTGCCTGAGTCTCGAGGGTGGTGGTAATGGCTGGCTGATTTACGATAGCAGGCAGGGTCGCTGCAGACTGCGTGGCGGTGGGCGTTTCTGTTGCCGGGATTGCGCTGGGAGTTTGCCGCGCCAGTAATACATCGGCAATAGACGGTGCCGTGGGAGTAGGCTCTTCATCGGCGCTCATGGAAAAAATGCGGTTCATTCCCCATACAACAAATCCAATCAAAAAAGCAACCACGATAATGGTAAGGAACAATTCACCACTTAGCCAGCGATGTAATCCAAAAGGCAGGTGCAGCCCGCGTGGTAAAAAAGATTTCCGCCGCGGCTTGGCGGTTTGCCGGATGAAAAGGCGAGCCTGGAGGGCATCCGCAAAGCGCAGCAAAAGCGCTTCTGCATCCAAGCCGAGGAATATCGCATAGTTATTCAACATACCGCGCCCTTGCACAGGCGAGGGCAATGAATCAAATTCGCCTTCTTCCATATGCAGCAATTGATGCTGACGAACCCGGGTATGCTTTTCCACATCTTCCAGCGATAATCCCAAAAGCTCTCTTTGGCGGCGCAATTGTTGACCAATCTCCTTGAAAATCGCATCCACTTCTGATGGTGCGGCGCTAATTGCGCTGCCAGGCGAAGTTGCTTGAGACAACACGTTATTTGGCTTGATGGATTCCTGGCATGCACTCAGCGCAGCCAGCAGCGGTTCTGCATCCAAACCCAAGTACGAAGCATAAGCGCGGAGAAAACCGCGCGCCTGGGTAATGGAAGGCAAAGCATTGAAATCATCGCTTTCCAGGGCGCGTAAATACCCCACCCGCATGTATGTTGCCTTGGAGGCTTCTTCCAGGCTTATCGAGCGTTTTTCACGCGCTTGCCGGAGTTTTTCACCGATCGATTCGTTCATTGCTCTTTTGCGTAATTAGGGCGAAAAACCACAAAGGGCGGGTTTCTCCCATCGGGTAGAAAATCCCGCCCCAAGGATCATGGGGTCGAAGAGAGTGATGGAAAAGCAATTCTGGCTTCCCACCACACGCATCCTGCTTTAGCTTTGTTCGGCAGGCGATTCCGCTTCTGCTTCTGTTTCTACCGAGGGCGCTGCTTCTTCTGGCTCTTCCACTGCGGGTTGCGTATCCTGAGGTATTTCAGCTGCCTCACCCTCGCGATGGACTATCACCATCACAGCAGGGATCAGGTCCAAAGTCAGACGCACATGCACTTTATGCTCGCCCAACACACGAATGGGTTGCATATCCAACTGGCGGCGGTCCACTTCAAAGCCCAATTTTTCCTTGATCGCTGAGGCGATCATCTGGGGTGTGATAGAGCCATAAAGTTTACCGGTTTCCCCGGCTTTTGCAGCAAAGGTTAATACCAATTTTTCTAATTGCTCGGCAACGCCGCTAAGTTCTTGATTTAGCTGATTACGGGTTGCTGCAGCACTGGTGCGGATTTTTTCTATCTGCTTCAAGGCGCCAGAGGTGGCTAAAACCGCCAGCCCCTGAGGAAGCAAAAAATTCCTGCCATAGCCATCGGCGACTTTTTTAACATCACCAGCCCTGCCAAGTTTGTAAACATCTTTCAACAACAGTACTTTCATATTGATCAAGCCCTTTCGTAAATAAGATCTGTATGATACAGACCCGGGCGAAGGGTACCACGCCGCGGGCGAAGGGATTTTACCAGAAGGATTTCAGTGAGTCCAGAGGGGGATTTGTGAATTCGAGATTGATGAGTGGTGAAAAGGGTATAATCATTTTATGCCAGCCCGGGAGCGTTCTTTCAAGGTCGAAGCCATTGTGTTGCGGCATAGCGATTGGGGGGAAGCCGATCGCTTGCTGAGCCTGTATACCCAATCGATGGGCAAGGTACGCGCCATCGCCAAAGGGGTGCGCAAGCTGCAATCGCGCAAAGCTGGTCACCTGGAGCCCTTTACCCGGGTAAACCTTCTGCTCGCCCGCGGCAGAGATATGTTCATCATTACACAGGCAGAAACGCTCGATGCACACCAACCCCTGCGCGAAAACCTTGAACGCCTGGGCTATGCAGCCTATATCGTCGAATTGTTAGATCAATTCACTTTCGAAGAAGGCGAAAATATTAATCTCTACCGGTTGCTGGCGGAATCTTTAGGGCGGCTGGATACTTTTCCTGATCCAGCGCTGGTAGTACGGTATTACGAAGTACGTATTTTGGATTTACTCGGCTTTCGTCCCCAATTATTTCGATGCGTTAGCTGCCAGGCAGAAGTAAAACCTGAAGATCAATACCTTTCGGCTGAGATGGGAGGAGTGCTGTGTCCGCGCTGCGGGGCGATAATACCCGGCGCGCAGCCCATTTCTATGACAGCACTAAAGTATTTACGTCATTTCCAACGCAGCTCATTTCAGGAGGCAGGGCGAGTCAGGCTTTCGCCCGGTATAAACAAGGAAATGGAAATGCTGGTGGAAAATTATCTGACGTATCATTTGGAACGGGGGTTGAAATCACCTGCCGTTATCCGCCGGCTAAGAAATACGTTCCAGGGAGAGACTTCCTCGAAAGATTAATGGGGCTGTCCTAAAAGTCGATTTTGTCATGTTGAGCGTAGCGAAACATCCCTTTTATGTAATGAATAGACC
>JAAZNS010000054.1 GCA_012798185.1 Chloroflexota bacterium
CATAATTAACCTCAAATCACAATAACCTGCCGGTTACTGTGCAGCTCCTTCTACACTTGGAATTACGCTTACACGTTTTCGGTTATCCCGTATTGTTTCATAAACAACAATACCGTCGGCAGTCGCAAACAATGTATGGTCTTTACCAACATCGACATTCAAACCTGGCTTGATATGGGTACCATGCTGGCGTACCAGAATATTACCAGATAAAACATATTGACCGCCATATACTTTTACACCCAATCGTTGTGATTGGCTGTCACGACCATTGCGGCTTGAGCCGCCGCCTTTTTTGTGCGCCATTTTACTTCTCTCCTATTCAACCACTATTTTTTCAATTTTCAATTGGGTATATTTTTGGCGATGACCCGTTTTAACGCGAATGCGTTTTTTAGGTTTATATCGAAATACTACCACTTTTGGACCTTTTACCTGCCCCAAAACTGAGGCTTTCACTTTTGCACCGGCTACCAGAGGGCAGCCAATGGAAACCTTGTCATCATCTGCAACAAGCAAGACCCGCTCCAGGTCAACCGCTTCACCAACTTCAGATGGAAAATGATCGACTTCGATCGTCTCACCTTCAATGGCTTTGAATTGCTTTCCACCATCTTCGATTATTGCGTATTTCATTTATCTCTCCTAACTTCACTTCTCCGATCGCAACGCGCAGCAAAATTATTCTATAGCGCCTTCCGTCGAGGAAGTTGGAAATACAATATACCGCCCCAGCACAGTCGCCGGGGCAATGCAGGGCAGTATTATACCGGGTTCATCGGACTCTGTCAAATAAATTCGATACATGAATTCGACACTTTAAATTTTATCCGGTTAATAAAAATGAAAAGTCATTATTTTAAGAATATAGTAAGATTTATACCATGACCACATTGTGTTCG
This sequence comes from Chloroflexota bacterium, assembly GCA_012798185.1. Lineage (GTDB taxonomy): Bacteria > Chloroflexota > Anaerolineae > Anaerolineales > UBA4823 > JAAZNS01. The sequence continues at coordinate 903 of JAAZNS010000054.1, forward strand.
CAATGCGGATTTATTAACCCGCCTGGAATGCGGTATTGTGGGAATTGTGGCACCCGGCTGGATGGTCAAAATATGCCAGTGACAACTGCCCCATCTTCTCCCAAGCCGCCTGTTGCAAACATTCCTGAACAATTGGGCATCGTAATGGGGGCTAATCTAATGGAACGATTCCGCCAAGCTGGTTACGAAGCTACCGGTCAAAGAAGAAATGTAACCGTTCTGTTCACTGATCTCTCCGGTTATACCGAAGCCACCCGTCAGTTGGATAATGAAGTTTTATATGAGTTAATTCAAGATCATATTCAACTGCTTGTTAAACAAGTTTACAAATACGAAGGCATCGTAGATAAATTAACTGGCGATGGGTTGATGGCTCTATTTGGGGCACCCATATCCTACGAAAACAACGCCGAAAGAGCCGTACGCGCCGCCTTGGATATGCAGGCTGAAATTGACCAATGGTCAAGACAGGTAAAACAAGAGCAAGGCGTCGAATTAAAAATGAGAGTAGGGCTACATTCCGGATCGGTAATCGTGGGTGGAATTGGCACAAATCTCATGATGAATTATACAGCCATTGGCGATACCGTAAATTTAGCCCATCGCATCGAAGAATCTGCCAATCCGGGGACAATCTTGGTCAGCGAGGCGGTCTTTCGCCAGACAAATAACATTTTCGAATTCGAGTTGGTTCCCGGATTACACCTAAAAGGTATCGACCAGACTATTAACGCATACCAGGTAAAAGGGTTTTGCACAAAACCGGGGAAAACTCGCAGCGTCGATGGTTTTAGAGCGCCGATGATCGGCAGGGAAAATGAGCTTAATATCCTGAAAAAAGCCGTTGCAGATCTGATCAAGAATAAGAAAGGTCAATTTATCCTGATCACAGGTGAGGCAGGGATAGGAAAAAGCAGGCTTATCTCAGAATGGATAACCATCTTGAAAAAAGCTCCGGTTAATGTTTTGACTGGCAGCAGCCTTACCTATCGCCGTTCGGTTTCTTATTGGGTTTTCTTAGAGTTGATCCGCAACTGGATTGGAATGCATAATCAAACCGATGAAAAAGCGGGGCAAAAACTTTCCACATTAGTCAACGAAAGGCTCGGCGGGAGGGCTTCAGATATATTACCTTATCTTGAACATTTACTTTCGCTGCCTTTCACCAATCCTGCGTTCACCGAGCGTATCCATCACCTGGATGCCGGCCAGCTGCGGCAGCAAATCTTCCTGGCAGTACGTGATTTATTAATTGCCGAAGCCCGTTTACAACCATTGATCATCATCATCGAAGACCTGCATTGGGCAGATGAAGCATCATTGGA
>JAAZNS010000476.1 GCA_012798185.1 Chloroflexota bacterium
ATATCGAGCTCGAAGGGAGCGGTCCGGCATATGCTTACCGGGATGGAAATGTTTACCAGGTCAATTGGAGCCGGCCAAATGCTGATTCGGTGCTCACGTTGACTTATCCTGATGGTTCAGCATATCCTTTTAAACCCGGAAATACGTGGTTCGAAGTCGTAGGAAAAACCACAACCATCACTAACCCTGAAGCAAACGCCTGGCGATTCGAGATGCAATTCCCTTAGTGCGGAAGAACTAGCCATTAAGCGCAGCGAGGATTTGAAAATATCCTCGCTGCGTCTTTTTTTTTAACAGCTATACCATTCGCCTGCTCCATTGATACTGAGTTAAGATTACCGGACATCGCTGAGTTGCTCCTTGCATAATTATTAAGCAATATCCATTGTATTTCCGTTATGATTACGGGAATGCGCAAGCCCATCGTCAATTTCATGGTTTTCTTGGCACTGGCTTTCATCCTGGTAGTGGGAGTTCGCTGTATCCAAATCTTTCTAAATATTCTTCCAGTTTCTGCTGCGACAAGCGTTCATTCCATTGAAACACCTTCACCTACGATAACAGAATATCTCGTTGAGAGCGCGCTCGAAACCAATACACCCACACCTGAAGTGATATTTTCAACTTCCACTCCAACATTGCCTGCACCAACACCCACCCCGTTTAGTTACGGCCCGGATGTGTTCCCTAAAATCATCAACCCCCTTACCGGGTTACCAGTAGACGACCCGCAGTTGTTAGAACGAAGACCAATGGTGGTAAAAATCACCAATTTTCCGCGTAGTGTACGCCCGCAATGGGGGCTCAATGCTGCCGATCATGTTTATGAATATTACATCGGCGATAACTTTACCCGTTTTATCGGCATTTTTTATGGCAGGGATGCCGAGAGAGTAGGCCCGGTGCGCTCAGCGCGTTTATTCGACGAACATATTATGCGGATGTACCGCGGGGTTTTTGTTTTTGCTTATGCCGATGATTTGATCCTCGATCGACTGATGCAGCCCGAGCTAATTCCATATCTGGTCATCGAAACCCGCTCCAACTGCCCTCCCATCTGCCGGCTGGAGCATCATGGCAGCTATTACAATAACTTATTCGTCGATACAAAGGCATTAACGAGTTATATCAACGCCCGCGGTGTCGATAATGGGCGTCAAAAATTATCGGGATTGTTTTTCTCATCCCAAACACCCCTTAGCGGGCAGGCTGGCGAAAATCTGTCGATTCGTTTCACATATGCATCGTACCATCGTTGGGAATACGACCCGCAGAGAGGCAGATATTTACGGTTTCAAGATTTAGACGATAATATTGGCGAAGTTGAAATGGATTATCTGCCATTGATGGATAGTATGGATTCGGAGCAGATATCGTCGGATAATGTGGTTGTGATGCGTGTACACCATGAAATTGTATATAAATCCAGTTCAACCCAGATCGACGATATGCCCATTATTGGTGAAGGGAGCGGGTATGCTTTTCGGGATGGGCAGATTTATCCTATCTTTTGGGATGCCAACGGAAAGAAGCGTTTATTCTCGCTGTATTTGCCGGATGGGAATGAATATCCTTTAAAACCCGGCAATGTGTGGTTTGAGATTATTGGGGAAACATCGAATTTTGAGGCGGGAAATGATGGCGGTTGGCATATTGATTTCCAAATGCCCTGAAATTTATAAGCTGCCTACAATCTGTTTGACTAAACCCGGACCGGCGTAAACCAAACCAGTATAAATTTGAACCAGGCTGGCGCCAGCGTCTAGTTTTTCGCGCGCTCCCTGCGCGTCCATCACACCGCCAACACCCATGATAGGCAATTTACCGGCGGTCATTTGGTAAACAAGCCTGATCATCTCGGTGCTGCGCTGGCTGAGCGGTGCCCCGCTCAAGCCTCCCGTTTGACGCGCCACGGTTGGGTGTTCTTCACTCCCGATATCTAGTCCATCCCGGCTGATTGTCGTGTTTGAAACGATGATGCCATCCATTCCGCTGGAAGTGATGGCTGCCAAAGCGTCTTCTAATTCGGTGCGCTCCAAATCGGGCGCCAACTTTACCAAAATGGGTGTTTTCGGATACCCTTCGCTGTTTTTTTGGATGCGCTTCAGTTCCATTTTAGTCAGAAGCGCTTCTAGCTGGTCGCGCGCCTGCAAACGACGTAGCCCCAGAGTGTTGGGTGAACTGACATTAACTGCCAGATAATCCGCAAGGGGATAAAAAATATCCTGCAGCGCTAGGTAATCCTCGGCAGCGTTTTCAAGAGGCGTATCTTTATTTTTACCGATATTAACACCTAGTACCAAACCGGGCGGGCGTTTGCCCTCTAACTGGCTTACAGCAAATCGTGCCCCTTTTCCAGGAAACCCCATGCGGTTAATCAGCGCTTTTTCATTGACCAACCGAAACAGCCTCGGCTTGGGGTTTCCTGCTTGTGGTTTAAGTGTGACGGTGCCGATTTCAATATGACCGAAGCCCAAACATGCCAAACCACGCCAGCCTAATCCATCTTTGTCGTAACCAGCTGCCAGCCCAACCGGGTTTTTAAAATGAATCCCGAATACATCCACCGGCTTTTCGGGTGGTGAAAACCAGGCAGTGAGCAGCCAGCGAATTGGGGGAAGCTGTCCTGCAAGGCGGATGAGCCGCAGGGTAAGACCATGAACGACTTCAGGATCGAGTAGAAAAAGGGCAGAACGGATGAAGGGATACATAAGCTGGTTTTAGTTTTGATTTCTCAAGAATTGGCGGGTCTCGGCAATTTTTTCATCAGAGATTTGAGAATTTTCTTCCCATATATCCAATAATTGTGAGAGCGTGAATATGGCGTGCATGCGGAAACCTTTTTCAGCCAGGGCTTCAGCAGCTCCAGACTGGCGG
>JAAZNS010000477.1 GCA_012798185.1 Chloroflexota bacterium
AGCAAATTGCCGCTGCCATTCTCTTCGGTTGTCAATGCAGAAGGACCTTCGGGTTGTTCGGTGGTGAGGGGTTGCGCCTCTCCCCCTTCAGATGTAGAAGCTTGCTCTCCCTGCTTAGTAAGCAACGCTTGCTGCGTTGCCAGCATGCTCTGCTGTTGGGCTAAAATCGTTGCCTGAACATTTTGGGCTTCCTGCGTTGCTTGCTGAGCCATTGAGGTTGATTGAAGATTCATTGCTGCGACAGTGCTCTCCAGGGATTGTTGCGAATCTCCACTTTCGGATGAGGATAATCCGGGCAATGTGCATGCGGAAATTAGAGCGACTATGATACCAAAAATAAATATTGAAAAGAAATACTTTTGGAGCATTGAATCCTGTTGAACGCATTTTAATATGGGTTTCATAACAAATCCTCCACCAAAATCCAAATTCGGAATCTCACTTTAGAAAGCGAAATACTAATATTGGTATTCTAATACCAAGTAACATAAAGAAGAACTGATTAAGCTATCAATTAAGTAACTATTGTGATACCGTAAAATTGATGGTTGTTTCAGTAATGTTTCCTGCTAAATCCGTCGATTTCGCTGTCAAGGTATGAGATCCATTTTTTGCATCCCAAGAGTATGCATATGGTGTCTGATAAAGCGTAGTCAATAGAACATCATCGAGATAAATTTCCACGGTTTGAATTCCCAGGTTGTCTGTGGCATCCAAACGTAATGTTAATACTTGTTTATTACCAAGGGAAATATTTTGTTCAGCTTGGGGATATAGGATCGATATTTGCGGGGGCTGGTTATCGACGGTCACTTGTGAGAATGCATTTTCGATACGGTTGTCATTTCGAACAACTGTCAATTGAATTGCATACAAACCTTCCATATTGCTTGTATCCCACTGAATTAATTCATCATTGAATATTGGTTTTGATATGTCCTCACCAATTTGTAGCCATTGCGCAGGGTTTACCCCTTTTCCTACTTGCACTCGATAGTATTGAAAATTATCGCCTGCTGCTATTCCCTTGATAGAAACCAATCCGCTTACATATGAGAATAATTTGGGTGATGTAATAACAGCATTTCTATTTGAATTATTTTGGGGTGAGATAATGTCATAAGAATTAGGGGGAACTTCATATCCTGAGGCAATTGCCCAGTTTAGCGCCTCGGTAGGGAAATCGATAAAGATCTTTTTCACGATAAAATCGGCGGGTGTGAAGACCGTAGCCAGTAACCCCGTCTCTTTATTTACTTCCAGGCTGCGATATAGGTTATCTGGTTCAGTTGGCTCAGTGCCCTCTAAGAAGATTTCTTTAACGGTCGCTGGACAATTGGTTGTCGGCAACATTCCCGAAAGATCACATACTATGGAATTTGAAATTCCAGGGGGAATTACCCAAGCAGAAGGCGGAATGGTTTTTGATGCATATTGGATAATAGCCCGCCATATAGAGGATGATACATCAGGAGAGGATATTTCGTTCGAAGGATTATCTCCTCCCGTCCAGACGCTTACCAACAAATCTGGAGTGTATCCGATCGTCCAGGCGCTCAAGTCATCTGACCTCGTTTTTCCTTGTTTAGCTGCTGATTGAAATCCCACTTCCAGTACATTGGGATGTCCTAAGGTTTGCCAGGTAGCAGCTTTATCACTGAGAGTATGATTAATCAAATATGCTAATTGAGGGGTGATCACTGATTTCTCAATTGTGTTCTCTTTACCGTCGAACCAAATATTTCCCTGGTCATCTTCAACAAAGAGTATGGAGGCAGGTTTTATATCTGTCGATGTTTGATTATTTCCTGAAATCGAATCCACCCAACCAGTTTGAATACCCTGATTTGCGAATACCATATACAACTGGCTTATATCGATGAGTGAGGTCCTTAAACTTAATAAGGCATCGAAACTAGCAATATTATTCGATATTTCATCAATCGGTAGTCCGAATTGCTTAGATATTGAAAATATATTTTCAGCGCCAATTTGTGTTAGGATATTACTGGCAGGAGTCAGGTAGTCGTTTGCCATGGCAATACGTAACCGCATAGGACCGTGAAAAACGTTATCTGGTTTTAATAATGTAAATGGGTCTTTGGGTGGAATATCCCAAACTAAAGAAGATAATGTGTAGCCGCGGGTAAGTGCAGCCAGATAGATCAGGGGAGTCAAAATTGTGCCGGATGAGTGCTTTTGCCAAACAACATTACTAGAATAGGCTCCTGGAAACCAATTTGATTTCTGATTGCCGCCTGCACTGGTAAATGCTAAAATCTCTCCGGTTTTTGGATCTATCATGATTAAACCGGCAGATATTGATTGATCTGGGGCTATTTTTTCTCCAGCCAGTGTGGGGAGTAAACGCGCGGCTATACATTCTTCTCCGCTGGAGGTAAGAATTGGATCGGTCATTCCCCGTAATTGGCTTATTTTGGTCGAAATGGTGCATTCGGATTGAATTTGAAGCTCGTAGTTTATTGTGCTGATAATATTAAACCCGCCATGTTTGATCCTACGCAAACTTATTAATTTATCAAGCTGCAACAGGGTGTAATCGATAAAATCAGGTGCAATTGTATTCGATACATAGTTTGGTTTAGCAAAAACGAAAGAGTCTTTTGGCTGCTGATTGATTTGATCTTGAGATATCCAACCTTGCGCCAGCATGGCTTGTAGAATTTTCTGACCTCGTTCTAAAGCAATTGAAGGCGCATCCCATGGGTTAAGCATTGGGGCTTCTGCTGTGGCAGCTAAAATTGCTGCTTCTGTCAGAGTTATATTACCTGCTTCCTTGTTAAAGTATACTCTTGCTGCCGATGCGGCACCAAGGGCGTAATTTCCATAATCAGCATAATTGATAAACCATTCTAAAATTTTTTCTTTGCCATAAAGAGAAGTTATCTGCACTGCCAATAATTTTTCGCGCAGAGATTTTCTAATGCCGGCTGGTTCTTGCCATAGTAAATAATCACTCACCAGGCGCTGTGCAATTGTGGGATGTTCTTGGGAAAAGATATCCTTCCATGAATAACCTGGATGATCCCAAAAACCAGGGTCGCTGGCAGCTATGGTGGTCAATAAAAGTATCGGCGGAATGCTTTGGAAATGGAGATCATCAAATTTCTGATTCAGTAACACTGGATTGGATGTCAGATAAACGTTTTCTTTGATTGCCGGATTTTTTAATTCAGCCAGCAAATGTTCCCCGCTTCGATCGTAGATTTTTGTAGGTTGAATGATTTTTCCGTTAGAAGGGTCTAATAGGGTGGATAAAACTTGAGGGGAGGGTAAATCTTCGGTGATATTTGCATAAACCCAGGCAAGGGAGAGAATGAATATAAAAAAGGAAAAACTAAGTATTAAACTGCAAGATAATCCCAGTTTTAGACTGTAATCGCGCCGTCTATTGTGTCGTTTTCGGCGCCTTATATACATGAGCTTATTTGAAGCAGCCATTTTTAATTAGCAAATTTTTTTTGAGAAACCGTTTCCAATAATTCTTTCGCCGATTGCAGCGTTCCCTGACTGATTTCACCAAACATTAATGCTAATTCATTAAGGCGGTTCTCGCCTTTTAATTGAGTGATTTTCGTCAGTGTTCTTCCTTCTTCCACTACCTTATAAACATGAAAATGCTGATTTCCAAAAGCAGCTAATTGAGGCAGGTGGGTGACGCAAAAGACTTGATGGTCACGTGAAAGCTGCCATAACTTTTGACCAATTATGATTCCCACTCTTCCGCCAATGCCTTGATCAATTTCATCGAAGATCAGGGTTGGTATAGTGTCGGCAGCTGCTAGAACATTTTTCAATGCAAGCATGAGACGGGATGTTTCGCCTCCGGAGGCGATTCTCACCAAAGGTTTAAGCCCTTCCCCCGGGTTGGGAGCAATTAGAAATTCGACTTTTTCGAAGCCTGAACTGTCGTAGGCTACTTTTCGGTTATCCGAAAGTAAGACACCTTGTGGATCTAATTTTTGTGTAAAATCAACTTTAAAATCCACATTCTCCATATTCAAATCGCTCAATTCGCTTTCGATTTTCGTTGAAAGTAAATCAGCATGAACATGGCGTTTATGAGAAAGCGTTTCGCCAGCTTCTATTAATTGAGTGAGTAGATCTTGTTCTTCTTTTTCCAGTTGCTTGATCAATTCGCCTGCATGAGATATTGTTTCCAATTCTTGCTGAGCTTTTTTCGAGAACTCTAATATCGCTTCAATCGAATCGCCGTATTTTCTTTTCAGGGTTTGGATCAATCCCAAGCGTTCTTCGATTTGCTCTAAACGTTTTGGATTGAATTCAATGCTTTCCTGATAATTGCGTAGTTGATAGATTAAATCTGTTAATTGATCGAATGCCGCCTGTGTTTGTTCCAACAGGAAGCTTTGACTTTGATCGAGACGGATAAGGTTTTGTAATTCATGCAAAGTTCGACCAATAAGATCGGTAACCGAAGACGTTTCAGGAGAGCCTTCATCTACCATCTGTAATATCACCTGAATGATATTAGACAGATTTTCAGCATTTGCCAAGCGGTTGCGCTCGTTGCGTAGTTCGATTTCATCAACTTCCTGAAGCCGTGCTGATTCGATTTCATTTATTTGATATTTTAGCAAGTCAATTTTCCGCGTGGCGTCTTGTTCTTGTTGGCGCAGTTCAGTAAGGCGATGCTTTATTGATTGTAAAGACCGATAGATAGTTCTATATTTCTCCAGCTCTTGCTGTGCGTTTGAGAAATGATCCAACAATTCGATATGGTGATTAACTTGAAGTAATGACAGGTGTTCGGATTGACCATGAATATCTACCAGTTTTTCCCCCAGCTGGCGTAAAAACGATGTTTGAACAGGTCGACCATTGATCCGGGCAACACTTCTGCCATTGGTACGAATTTCACGAGATAATGTGAGGTAATTTGGATCTTCGAGCAGCTCTTCACGTTCTAAGATCGGGTGAAGCGATGAAAATAGTGAATTTGGAATTTTAAAGCTGCCTTCAACAATGGCTCTCTCTGCACCAGCTCGCACTAGGGTTATATCAGCACGACCTCCCAATAAAGTTTCAACAGCATCGATCAGGATCGATTTACCGGCGCCGGTCTCACCGGTAAACATAATCAAACCTGAATCCAATGTCAAATCAAGCTGGTCAATAATGGCGAAATTTTCGATATGTAATTCGCTCAGCATAGTAATTGTTTATTATTGCGTTGAATTATCCAATTTTTATCCCAGACATACGGTAATATACTGTGGATGTTACCGTAAATGCGTAC
>JAAZNS010000478.1 GCA_012798185.1 Chloroflexota bacterium
ATTGAAATGTAATTTTGAAAATTAATTAAATGTGCAATTTTGAAAAGCACCTTTTCAGGTGTTTTTCATTTAAAAATGTATAGAAAAAAGCTAAACAATATATTGACAAATATTTCATCAGAAGATATTATTATCATAAGTGTAAAAAAATTTCATCTGGCAGTAAACAGGGAATACGGCAAGGATAATGAACATAATTCCAGGCGATTATGAAACGTCCAGATTAATCAGCCGTGTCTTAATGATGTACTATATGGAAGATCGATCCCAGGCTGAGATCGGTCAGGAATTAGGATTATCTACTGCCAAGATCAACAGATTGTTGAAACAGGCAAAAAACCTGGGGTACGTGGAGATTAATATTCACACACCCTTTCAGCACTTATTGACCCTAGAGCGGGAACTTGAAACGACTGCCGGGTTGAAGCATGCCATTGTAGTTCCCAAACTGGGGGATAATCCGAAGGCGCTCATGCAGTCTGTTGGTAATGCCGCGGCTACCTTCTTCCTAGAACACCTGCGAGATGGAGATATTGTCTGCATGGGTGGGGGATCAACGTTACTGGCTATGGTCGAAGCCGCGCCAGTAGACCAAAAGTATAACGTGACTGTTGTGCCTGCGTCTGGTGGTGTTCAAGGTCGATATGAATCGGATGTTAACAATCTTGTTGCAGATCTTGCCCGGAAAATTGGCGCCAAGAGCTTATCATTGCATGCCCCGGCCATTACAGACACTCCCCAAGAGCGCGATTCACTAATGGCTCTTCGGCAGGTACATGAAGTGCTTGATCTTGCAAATCATGCCCAGATTGCCATAATCGGTATCGGAGCAATCCGGCCAGCAACCGTAAGTCTGTTTCACTTCGCATCTTTATCTCAAGAAGATATTCTCGCGGTGACTGAGAATCGTCACGCAGCTGGGGAAATGTTGATGCATGTAGTGGATAAGCAGGGAAGACCGGTGGAGAGTGTGCTAAGTAAGCGAATAGTTGGTTTGGAACTGGAAGCTCTGAAAAGCATTCCATTAACTATAGGTATAGCAGCAACAAGGAATAAAGTTATACCAATTATCTCAGCATTACGAGGAGGCTATTTAAAGGTATTGATCACAGACGAAGAGACTGCCAAAGAAGTGCTTGATGGCATTAAAGCCACAAATCACGATTAGAGTTCCAGATCAGGGAAGTTCTCAATAACGGAGAAATCTATGCCCGTACACACAAAAGTTGTTTCAAAAGAATTGCAGTTAGACCCGAAAGTACGAAAGCAGATTATGCAGCGTTTATCAAAAGATAAACTGCAAAAAATGCTGGAGCAGATGTTCTTAACGCGGTTTTTTGAAGAAAACGCGGAAGCGTTATATATGCGTGGATTGGTTCATGGCACCATGCACCTTTCCATTGGCATGGAAGCGTCACCCATTGGTTCAATCGCGGCCATCCGGGAAGATGATTATATTTTGCATCATCATCGCGGCCACGGTCATACCATTGCCAAGGGCGCGGATATTACTCTAATGATGGCTGAATTTATTGGTAAAGAGCCAGGTTACTGCCGAGGACGGGGAGGTTCCATGCACATTGCTGACATCCCGGGCCGCAATTTAGGCGCCACGGGTATTGTTGGCGGTGGAATTCCCACGGCAGTCGGGATTGGTCTGGCACTTCAGATGAAGAAAACCGATAATATTTTGCTTTGTTTCTTCGGTGACGGTGCATCAAATGAAGGATCATTCCATGAAGCTTTGAATATGGCAGCCCTGTGGAAATTGCCAGTTGTCTTTATTTGCGACAACAACCAGTATGGGATGTCCATGGCGGTAGAGAAAGCTATGACTGTCCAACATATCAGCGTCC
>JAAZNS010000479.1 GCA_012798185.1 Chloroflexota bacterium
ATGCCGGCAAGCTTATGAGTGATGGATTGCATGCACTCGATGATAAGTTCACTACCACGCTTTATGTCGCCGATTGGAGAGAGGAACGCGGTTCATTCACAAGCCTGGCACCCATCATGCAAAAATTCGGCATCCGCGGCTCACTGATCACCCCCGTAGTCTCCTTGGGGAGAAATATCGGCTGTCTGTGCGTCAGCACCACCACGCCTCACCCATGGAGCCAGGAAGAAATAGAATTAATCAGCATGGTTGGTAAACATCTAAGCCTCTCCACCGAACGGATCCAATTATCACGCTCAGCAACTACCCAGGCAGATCTCACCAGCAAGTTGAAGAACATCATCGCCACACTTAACCGTCTCTATTCATTCGACGAAGCCATTAAGATCATAGGGCAGGGCGTCATCGACTTGACCAACAATCCCTACGCTGCAATCTACCTGGGGAATCCTGACGGAACAGTGAACTGCCGCTGGTTCAATAAACTTTCATCCACGCATATCAAGAAGGTCGAATCTGCTGAAGGCAGAGAGTTGGCACACGTGCTGAATTCGACCACACGGCCTACCTTAATCCCCGATCTCAACAGCCCTGGGATCAATCCCACGCTGAAGGATTTCTTTACCGCAGAAGGATTTAAATCCATTGCCCTCTACCCCATTATTTATGAAGAACAAGTGATGGGTACGATTGGGACATTCTATACAGAATCACGCACCTGGCCGCAAAATACGCAAGATCTAATGATGGGATTCGCCAATCAGGCAGCTTCGACCCTACAGAATGCCTACCTGTATAAGCAGCTTGAAGAAGGTTATGTGGATATGGCGCTTGCATTGGCAAATGCCATGGACCGCCGCGAAACAATGCTTACCAATTACAGCAAACGGCTCGCCGATTGGTCGGAGAAAACGGCGCGTGCCTTGGGCTGTACCGAGCAGGAGATATCCGATATCCGCTGGGCTGCTATGCTGCATGATATCGGAAAAACAGCCGTACCGGATGAAGTTCTGCAAAAACCAGGTCCGCTGACCAGGGAAGAATGGGAAATCGTTCAAAAACATCCTCTCAGAGGAGAAGCTATGATCCAGCCCATAGCTCGCTTTAACAATGTCGGTTCGATCATTCGCAGTTTCCGTGAACGTTACGATGGCAAGGGATACCCCAACCAGTTACGCCAGGACCAAATTCCGCTGGGGGCGCGCATCCTGGCAGTAGCAGATGCCTATGGCAGCATTATTGATCAGCGGCCCTATAAACCGCCTCGTCCTCCTGAGGAGGCAATTATCGAGCTGCAAAACTCCAGCGGACAGCAGTTCGATCCCATTGTGGTCAATGCCTTTTTGTCTGCCAATAAGGGAATAGATCAGCAATTGTAAGCCGGGTCACCATTCTATTGCTGCTCAAATGAATCAATACAGCGTACTTCAAAGGTGCGCTGTATTGATTACTCAATAATAAAAAGAATATGTAAGACTATAAGAAAATATCTCACTTATCTACCACTATGCTGCTCCAAAGCGTGCCAGATTTTCCGAAAAATTAAATTATAATTATTCCGTCTTTCCCATTTTAACATTAATTCATTTCTTAAATTGCATAGTTTTGGCAACTGCTCAAGCCATGTTAAAAATACCTCTACCGCATTTCAAAATTGTCATGTTCGCCACCACCGCTCATTATCGAAGGTAAACCTGACCATATACAAATTTCGGAGTATTCAAAAATGAACGTAATGGAAGCAATTCAAACGAGGAAAAGTGTGCGCAGTTTCATCGACAAACCGGTGGAAGAAGAAAAACTTACCAAGATTTTAGAAGCTGCCCGATTGGCGCCTTCTGCGTCCAACCGGCAGGAATGGCGCTTTGTTGTGGTACGCAATCAGGAAACCAGGAAAACCCTCGCCGAAGCAGCCGCAAGCCAGGCATTTGTTGGAGAAGCAGCAGTAGTTATTGTCGCTTGTGCAGAAAACGTCGAACATAAGATGCCCTGCGGGCAGCTGAGTTACCCAATCGATGTCGCCATTGCCTTAGACCATATTACATTGGCAGCAGTCGAATTAGGCTTGGGCACCTGTTGGATTGGGGCGTTCAACGAACAAAAAGTAAAACAGATTTTAGATATTCCCGATAAAATACGCATTGTGGAATTGATGTGTCTGGGCTACCCCGCCGACCCTTCACCTGTGGAAAAGCGACGTCTTCCTTTGGATAAGATTGTGAAATACGAACGCTGGCAATAGAACATTCCGGCGCAGGCATTACCCGAAAACCGAGATGCCCGAAAAAACGGCAGCAGCGGTGATTGATTTTCTTAAGTATTCAGGTCAAAGTTGGGATTACTCTATGATCAAATCGCTTCATGCTGATGATTACCTGCCCTTGATGATCAAGAATTAACTAAAAATTGCAAGAGAGGTTGTCCTAAAAAAGCTGTACCCCTGAGTGCAGCGAAGGATCTTTGTATTAAAAACAAGTTGTTTCGCTGTGCTCAACATGACAAAACCGACTTTTACAACAGCCCCTACAGGAATTCTTTAGCTGACGCTATTGCCCCCCACACTGACCATGTCAAGACAGGAGGCTTATGCTTCAATTACTTGACAATCATCAAAGTAGGCTGTATTCTGAAAAGGATTGATACTATGTCATAAATACGAGCGTACACTCAGGAAGTGACTTATGCGAATTCGTCTGGCAGTAGAAGATCTGGAACCCAATCACTGGATTGCATGGGCGCTTGACCACCCTGCGTGTTTTAGTTCAGCGACCACCGCTGCAGATGCTGTCGCCCAAGCACCGCAGAAAATCGCAGAGTATTTTTCCTGGCTGACTAATCACGACAACTTACTGCCAGCTGTCGATGGCTCGATTGAAACGCAGGTGGTTGAGACTTTCAATTCCTTTCTATGCAGTGAAGACCCAGAATATATCGTCAATGCATTCTTTCAAGATGACCGCCGCCCTTTGGGATACTGGGATATTGAAACCGCTTTACGTCTATTAACCTGGACTCGCCAGGATTTGCTTGAGTTAATCCAATCAGCCCCTCAAGCTCAGCTTTCAAAAGCCATTGCAGGTGAAGTGCGGGGTTCGATTGACGGAATACTCAAACATATTGCTGGCGCAGAAAATTGGTACTTTTGGCATTTGGGTTTGGGGGTAGACCAGCCTCAGCTTTCCGCCGATCCTGTGGAAATGCTTACAGAGGTGCGCTGCAATACGCGCCAGCGGTTGATGATGCTGGCTGGTGATGAACGGGTTACCAAGTGTTGCGATGAATTGTGGTCGGCGCGTAAAGTGGTGCGCCGAACACTGTGGCACGAGCGTGACCACACTCAGCAAATTGCGCAATTGCTGGCTGGAATGTGAGGGGGAGAAGGCTAACATATGAGTGCCATTGCATTATTAATATCAAAATTGTCTGAATGCTGAACGGGAATTAGAAACAAACGAATTTCGGACCGAATCCTTTTTTTTTATACTACTTGTTATAGAATATCAATCTATAGATCACCCATCACTTACACACTTCTCCCCCAATCCCTGATAAAATAGCGCCCAAAGGAAAATAAATATGACTGAAATGGTACAGAATGTCAATCCGGTCATTTTAGCATTGTTGGCAACTCTGTTCACCTGGGGCGTCACCGCTCTGGGCGCAGCGATGGTGTTCTTCTTCAAGACCATCGAAAAGCGCGCACTCAATACCATGCTGGGCTTTGCCGCCGGGGTGATGATCGCCGCCAGTTTCTTCTCGCTGCTGCTGCCAGCCATTGAATCCACTAAGGCAGATGGCGGCACCCCCTGGATGCCGGCAGTGATCGGTTTTGTGGCGGGAGGAGCTTTCTTGCTCTTCGTCGACATGGTCCTGCCCCATCTGCACCTGGGTTTGGATACCGAAAAAGCCGAAGGCGTGAAAACCCATTGGCAGCGCAGCGTATTGCTGGTGCTGGCGATCACCCTGCACAACTTCCCCGAAGGGTTGGCGGTGGGCGTGGCGTTTGGTGCGATTTCCGCCAACCTGCCTTCGGCATCCTTAGCCGGTGCCATTGCCCTGGCGATAGGCATCGGCTTGCAGAACTTCCCGGAGGGCGCGGCGGTCTCGATCCCGCTGCGGCGGGAGGGATTCTCACGCCTGAAGAGCTTCGTATATGGTCAGGCATCGGGTATCGTGGAACCGCTTGGCGGTGTGCTCGGTGCGGCGGCGGTGCTGCTAATGAGACCGCTGCTGCCTTATGCACTGGCATTTGCTGCGGGGGCGATGATCTTCGTAGTGGTAGAAGAGCTGATCCCCGAAGCGCAGCGTGAGAATTACAATACCAACCTCTCTACCATTGGCGCCATGCTCGGCTTTGCGGTGATGATGTTCCTTGATATTGCCCTGGGTTAAAGCATGAAAAGATTCTGTGGGGCAAACCAGTCGCTTCTTGTCTTCTGGGAATTACCACCCCCACCTCACCTCTTATAACGCACATGAACTTATCCCACCTTGGTTTTTCCTCCTGGTTCCAGGCGCAGAGCCCCGAACCTCCCAACCCCGAATGCCGCATCGCCCGCGTCAGCGCGGTGAACAAGAACAGCTATCTATTGCGCAATGAGACCTGCGAAGTTTTCGCTGAGCTGTCGGGTAGCCTGGAATATTTCGCCAATTCCAGCCTGGATATACCCACCGTAGGCGACTGGGTCTTTGCACAATACCATAACGACGATACCTTTGCTGTGATTCACGGGCTGCTGCCGCGCAAATCAATGCTGCGCCGTAAAACGCCTTTCAAAAAGGTGGACTTTCAATTAATCGCCGCAAATATTGACACGGCGCTGATCATCCAGGCTTGCGATTTCGATTTCAACCTGCGCCGGCTGGAGCGTTACTTGGTGATGGTGAACGAAGGGGGGATCGAGCCGCTGCTGCTGCTCACCAAGAGCGACCTGGTGAGCCCCGAAACCGTGCGGCAGCGCATCGGCGAGGTGAACGAAGCAAACCTCCATAGCCGGGTGATCCCGGTCAGTAATCTTACCGGCGAAGGGCTGGGGCAGGTGCGCCAATTATTGCAGCCCGCCAAAACCTACTGCCTGCTGGGTTCCTCGGGGGTGGGCAAATCCACCCTGATCAACAACTTGGTCGGGTGTGACCAATTCGAGACCAACCTGGTGCGGGAGAAAGACGGTAAAGGGCGGCATACCACCACCCGCCGCCAGCTGATCATCCTGGATGAAGGCGCCATACTGATCGATACACCCGGCATCCGCGAACTGGCAAATATCGGCGCCGAGCAGGGTATCGGCGAGGTTTTCGCCGACTTGCAGGAACTTTCGCAAAAATGCCGCTTCTCCGATTGCACCCACACACGGGAAAATGGGTGTGCTCTGCTAGAAGCCGTTTCCCGCGGGGAGGTAAGCGAAGAACGATACCACAGTTACCTCAAGCTGCTCAAAGAATCCGAGGTTTATGAAATGTCCTACCTGGAACGGCGCCAAAAAGACAGGGAGTTTGGCAAGCGTGTAAAGCAAGTGATGAAGCATTACAAGAAAAAATAAGCTATCAGCTATTAGCTTTCAGTTATCAACAACCTGAAAGTAAAGCGGGGTGAGCAGTGAGCTGAGAATCGGTAATCGAGAAACGGAAATATGTTAGTTATCAGTAAATGATTCTCGATTTTCGGTTTTCCTACTTCTGTTTTCCATTATTCCTGGTTTGCTCATCGAATCTTTGCATTCCCGCTTTCATATATAACAGGAGCTAATTGTGTTCGAACTACCCGAAATCATCGCCCGCGCCAAACAAATCAACCAGACCATCTCCGGCAAAACCATCCGTCAGGGCAGCCTGGGCAAAAGCCCGCATAAGTTCGTTTGGTATAACTGCAGTCGCGAAGAATTCGCCAGCCTCACCCAGGGTAAGACCATCGGCGCAGCCTCGTCGAAAGGTCGCTGCTATTCGTCCTCGTTGAACCGGGCTAAGTATTAGTCTTCGGCGAGATAGGCAGCGAGCTGATCTACCGCTCTGCCGGTTCACCGATGGAAAAGAAATATCATCTGTGGCTGGATTTCGATGACGGCTCTTTCCTAATCAAATCAGGTAGGCAAATTATGGCGTCGTGGTAACACCTGGCGTTAGAGTGGCAGTTGCTGCTATAGCAGCTGGTGCTGCCGGCGCGATGCCTGTTGTTGTCGGCGTTCCGGGTGTTGAAGTGGGGATTGGTGTTACCAGGTTCACCAGCACGGTCAATTTTTGACCAATATAAATAGTATTGGCATCTTTGAGATCGTTTTCTTTTAGGATTGAATCCACCGTGCTGTTGAATTGAGCAGCTATGCTTGCCAGCGAGTCTCCGGCTTGAACTGTATATTCAATCTTCGAACCCCGATGCAGATTTGCCGGCAGTGGTGTGGCAGTAGGCATTTGGGTATCCGGACCAGGTATGGTAATTTGATCACCAACCTTGATGATTGGGTTGGTCGAATCCAAATTGTTGATCGCAATCAGCAGCATCAGGTCAACGTCGAATTTTTCGGCAATTCCCGAAGGCGTATCGCCTTCGAGGACCGTATATGCAAACGGCCCAGAAGCAGTGGGGGTTAATGTTTCGGTAGGTGTGTCGGTCACCGTAGGGGTATCGGTGGGTAAAGGCGTTATGGTTGGGGTATTCGTGGCCGTGGCTGTATTGGTGGGGGTAAATGTTTTGGTTGGGAATAAAGAAATTGAAGGCGCATCCGACCCTAAAGCCCAGAATATCAATATAGCAGCGCCAATCACCAGCAGCACTGCTGCAACCGTAATGATAAGGGGAGCCTTACGGGCAGCTTGCTGCTGTTTACGATATTTATCGATTACGTTTTGGGCAGAATCTTTTTCGCTCATATGCCAGTCCATTCGATCTTTTGACGATGGTGAAGCTCATATAGGAATAATTCTACTAGATTTTTCCTATATTCGACGCAAATATTAAAAAACCTTCATCAGCCAATTTTACTGCCAGAAATCTTCATCATAAGCCGGCAATTCGCAGCGCAAGGGGTTGTCGTGGCGGTATTCCAGGGCATAACCCGCCTGCATCAGCTGGTGAATTTCGCTGGTTCCTTCATATATCATCGCCCCTTTAGCATTGCGCAGATAACGCTCCACTTCATATTCATCGCTGTATCCATAGGCGCCGTGAATCTGGATTGCTTCCGAAGCCGCCTGGAAGGAAGCATCGGTGGCAAACCACTTGGCCAGCGATGTTTCCCTGGTATTGCGCTGCCCTTTATTCTTCATCCAGCCCGCCCTCAGATAGAGTAAACGGGCAGCCTCGTAAGATTGAACCATCCAGGCAATCTTGTGCTGCACAAGCTGGAATTTACCGATCTCCCGTCCAAATGCCTGCCGCTCATGTGCGTATTTAACGCTGGCTTCCAGGCAGGCACGGATCAAACCGGTCGCCCCGGATGCCACTGTATAGCGTCCGTTATCCAGACAAGCCATAGCGATTTTAAATCCCTCGCCCTCCTCACCCAGCCGGTTTTCAGCAGGCACTTTAACATCCTGAAAAGCAATCCAGCCGGTTGAGCCGGCACGCACACCTAGTTTGCCATGGATATCGCCGCGGCTTACCCCGGGTGAATCCATCTCCACCACGAATGCTGTGAGACCTTCATGCGGATCAAGCATTTCAGGATTGGTACGCGCGATCACCAGGGCATTATCCGCTTTTGTCGCCAGTGAAATCCACATCTTTTCACCATTTAGAATATATTCGTTCCCCACCCGGCGGGCAGTGCTTTTTATCCCTGTGACATCCGAACCGGCGGCTGGTTCGGTGAGGGCGAAACAGGCAATTTTATCGCCGCGCGCCTGGCGGGTGAGAAAACGCTGCTTTTGCTCCTCCGTGCCCCATTGAAAAATGCCCAAGCTGTTCAACCCGATGTGCACCGATAGTATCACCCGCAGCGTCGTATCCACAGCTTCCAATTCTTCGCATGCCAGCCCCAGGCTGATATAATCCATCCCCTGTCCACCATAACGCACAGGGATGCAAATACCCAATATCCCCAATTCTGCCAAACGCGGCAGTATAAAAGGCGCCATTTCTTGAGCCCGGTCATAATCCCTGATCACGGGTGCAACTTCCCTACATGCAAATTCCCTCACCATTTGCTGCACCATGCGCTGCTCATCTGATAACGCAAAGTCCATAAGTTCCCTCCCCGATAAGTCCACCTAGGCTGTGAAAGGCGAATCGATATGTTGATCCCGCCCTCACGGGGTTTACTGCTGAGGCAGCATTTGAATTTATTGTATCATGCTTGACAAACCACTACCCATTATGCTCAACATACTCTGTTTAATAAAAATATCCGGGCAGGCAACCCGGCGGCGCCCGGAAGAACCTGCTTACCGTTGCTTTCTCTCGAACCTGGCGGGGTTCGCAGGATTCCGCCGCGCCGGACCCACCCGGACAATGCGAAAGCATACCTTAACAGGGTAGGGTTGTCAATGTGTTTATCAAAACGAGATACAATTAAATTATCCATGAAAATCGCTTGTTTTCACTTCCATGATGATTTGAACGATTTCCTGCCCGCTGAAAGGAAAGATATTTGGTTTTCATATCGCTTTCAGGGACCACAGTCGGTCAAGCATCTGATCGAATCGCTGGGGGTACCGCATATCGAAGTAGGGCTAATATTGGTAGATGGAACACCAAATGGTTTCGATTACCTGGTGAAAGACGGCGATGATATTGAGGTTTTTCCCCTGTTTTCCTCCGCTGTAAACAATTCCCATTTATCTCAGCCTTTCCCGCCTGGAGAGCGCCGGTTTATCCTGGATAATCACCTGGGGCGGTTGGCATACTATCTGCGCATGCTGGGTTTTGATTGTCTATACCAAAATAATTACCAGGATGAAGACCTGGCAGCAATCGCCAGTCGGGGTGAGCGCATCTTGCTCACCCGCGACCGACGCCTGCTTATGCGCAATGCGGTGAAATATGGTTACTGTGTACGCAGCAAAACACCCCGCCTTCAACTGATAGAAATCATCCGCCGCTTTAACCTCACCGGCGCTATTGTTCCGTTCCGACGCTGCATGCGCTGCAACGGAATCCTCCAGTCAGTTAAAAAGGAAGATGTTCTCTCCCAGTTGCAACCGCTGACAAAAAAATACTTCGATGAATTTAAAATTTGCCCCGAATGCCGGCAAGTTTATTGGAAAGGCTCGCATTACGAGCGTATGAACCAATTGATCAACCAAATTCTTGCTAACTCATAGAATGGGTATTCCCCAAAATATCACCACCGCTTTATAGAAAATCAGCGGGGGTATAATTCACCAAAGTATGTCCACACAAAATGCCTATACCCTAAGACCGCGGATTAGTTTCCGCAATACTTTTGCCGCGTTAAAACACCGAAATTATCGATTGTGGTTTTTTGGTCAAATCGTTTCATTGGTGGGCACCTGGATGCAATCTACCGCCCAGGGCTATCTGGTTTATGAATTAACGCAATCTTCTGCTTATCTGGGAATCGTCAGTTTCGCCTATGGGGCACCAGCCTGGCTGTTTAACCTATATGGAGGAGTCATTGCTGACCGCGTCCCCCGACGAACCATGTTAATAATCACCCAAACCAGTCAGATGATCCTGGCATTTATATTAGCCTGGTTGGCTTTTTCCCGGCTGGTGCAGCCCTGGCATATTGTTGTATTGGCGCTATTACTGGGGATAGCGAATGCCTTCGATGCGCCAGCCCGCCAATCGTTTGTATTAGAAATGGTCAGCCGTGAAGACTTGACCAATGCCATCGCCCTCAATTCGATCATGTTCAACTCTGCAATCGCAGTTGGTCCGGCAGTGGCAGGTATTGCCTACGCTGCCCTGGGCCCGGGCTGGTGTTTTACACTAAACGGCATTTCGTTTATCGCGGTAATTTTTGCTCTGGCAATCATGCGTCTCCAGTGGATTCCACCAGAACGCCAAAACCGTTCCTTTTGGGCAGAACTTCGCGAAGGATTTCGTTTTATCGGTTCAGACCGAATAGCGAAAACACTGGTATTTAATATGTTTATGGTAAGTATGTTTGGCATGGGATTCGCAACGCTGCTACCAGCATGGGCGGTAAAACAATTAGGAGGCGATTCCTCTACTTATGGATTTCTATTATCCTCCCGAGGTGTGGGCGCTGTTTTTGCCGGGCTTTTGCTGGCTATGGTGAGTGGATGGCATATTCGCGGCAGGTTGTTCACCTTTGGGGGGATTGTTTTCCCTATCATGCTGGGTGTATTCACATTTACACGCTGGCTGCCATTATCCATGCTGGCTCTATTTGGCGCTGGCTGGGGGCAAATTGCGATGTTCAATACAGCAAACTCTATGCTGCAATCCATCACTCCCGATGAATTGCGCGGCAGGGTGATGGGCATTTATACCTTAAGCTTCTTCGGCGTTGTCCCTATCGGGGCGCTGCTAGCCGGTCAAGCAGCCGTACTTTTCGGAGAAGCGCCAACGGTTATGGTTGGTGCAATCGTGATGATGATCACCTCATTGTTTATTTACATTCGCATATCCGAAGTGCGCAGGGTGGAATAGAAATTAGCTGGTGTATTCCAATTGGCGAATAGTCTGGAAAAAAATATGTGTTATAATTATATATGACCATATGAATATTTTAGTCATATAGATATAGAGTATATTATGCCAAAAGGATTCACAAAACGCGAAAAAGAATTAATCAACCAGCGTCTGCTCGAAGCGGGCAATCACCTTTTCTCTACATATGGGTTAAAAAAGACCAATGTGGAAGAGATCGCTGCTGCTGCCGGTATATCTAAAGGCGCCTTCTATAATTTCTACGAATCCAAGGAAGCCCTTTTTATGGATGTGGTCGAAGAAACCGAAAAACGTGTCCGGCAGGAAATTTTTGAGATGATCGACCAGCCGGGTATTACTCCCCGCGCCCGATTATTTGCTATTTTTAAAAAAGCATTTACCCTGTTCAAGACTATCCCGCTTCTGCATTTTTTTACCCGCAGTGAATACGATTTGCTCTTTCGCCGCTTGCCGGAGAAGAAACTCCAGGATCACCTGGGAAGTGACCGGAAATTCTTTGAAGAATTATTCAACCGCTGCCGGAAGGCTGGCATCCCCATTCAGGCATCTATTGAGCAAATTTCCCCTCTGATGTATGCGGTGTTCTTTTCCAGCCTTCACGAAAACGACTTTGCCGTGAGCGGCTATTCTGGGTCAAGCGATGTGCTTTTAGAATTAACCGCTGCATTTTGTCTGGGTGAAGTGACATTGCAGCCCGATATTCAATCAAAATAAACAATATATAACCAAGGATTATAAGAATGAATGCCGTTATTGAAACCGAGAATCTCGGTAAACGTTACGGCGATGTTACCGCCGTTGAAAAACTCTCTCTGCGGGTTGCCGAAGGCGAAATTTACGCCTTCTTAGGCTTGAACGGTGCAGGGAAAACCACCACCATCCGAATGTTATTAGGGATGATCAAACCCACCACGGGATCAGCACGGGTATTAAATACCCCAGTGCGCCTGGGCAGCCGGGAACCCTGGGCTTCGGTTGGTTATCTCGTCGAAGCTCCGCGTTGCTACCCGGAATTGACTGTGCTTGAAAAC
>JAAZNS010000480.1 GCA_012798185.1 Chloroflexota bacterium
GATTGCTGGCTTTCATACTCTTGCTTCAACAAGCTTACTGAACCCTCATCATTTTTTGTGAATTGAATCGAGGAGACAAATTGAGAATTAGATTTTTCCATTTTTCTTACCTGAACTTCTAAAAATCTTTATACAGTAATTGTACGTCAATTTCATGCAATTGATTTAATTTCGTCTCCATGGGTTAGAATTCGAAAGGCTATAAAACCAAAGAGGAGCGGTACCCAAAATGTGATTCCACGATAAGCTAAGGTTAAAATTGCAGCTGCACTTAAGGGAACATATAAGGAATTCAATGTTAGAGCTAACACACCCTCTACAACGCCAATACCAGCCGGGGTCGGAGATACGATTAGAAAAAGATAACCTATGGTGAATCCTGCAATTAAGGTTCCTGGAGAAAACGGTATTTTAAAAGCTAGAAACATGAGCGTGAATATGGAAAGTAGTAACAGTTTATTGCTTAACCCTAAAAATGCGGGCAGCAATAGAGTTTTGGGTTTTTGATGTAATTCATGCAAGGCTTCTCCAGCTTCCATTGCAAACTCGTGAGCGCGCTTTTCAGAAAGATATTCACGGCGGATAACCGGTTTTAGTATTCGATTGGTAATACGCGCCATTCCAGCCAATGCATTTCCCAATTTCACTGCAGAACGCATTCCAAGATACATAAAGAATATCATGCCCAAAGCGATAGCTAATAGGATTACGGTTGCTGTTATTTCAGCTATTCCCAAATTATTTCTGCGGAATAAAACTAACAAGCCTAAAGTAAGCAGACATAAAAATCCCAAATAATCAAAAAGGAGATATAGAACTCCAGCAACAGTCACTTTACCTGGTGAATTACCTCGCTTCTTCGCTTCGGAAATAAATATTGCCACACCGCCCACTCCTGCGCTTGGTGCAACAACGTTAATAAAAAATGCAGCGGTTGACAATAATACCAATTTTGGGATTTTTTCTTCCAGCCCCAGAGCTGTGAAAATGGTTTTATAAGAAGCGGCGATATTTACAAACCAGACGAATTCGATACATAACGCAATAAATAGAAACCGCCAATCTCCCTTTTTAAGCGTTTCTAAGATTGCTTCGACTTCAGCCAACTGCCCGATGACAAAATAAACACCTAATAACAGGGCAATGGCGATTAGAAATTTGCGCATGCGCCGAATTATACTGGATTTTCTATGGTTGCGAAGCCAGCTTCAAATTGATTGAAATGGTAGATTTATTCAATTTTTGTTTCTCCAAGCGTCACTTCGACCTCCATCTTTTTGTTTTCTCGCACGATCTCGAGCATGATTTTATCACCTGGAGAGTAAGCATACAACGCATTGATATAGGAATGATCTCCATCCAGGGTTACATCCCCAATACGCGTGATAATATCACCCCGCTGTAATCCAGCATTTGCCGCGGGACTATCGGGGGTAACATTAGCGATATAGACACCCCATTCGACTGGTAATCGATACATGGCTGAGATTTGAGGATTTATCGATTGCCAGCGGATTCCCAGATATGGGCGGGAAAAATATCCTTTTTCAATTATTTGCTCAACAACTGCATAAGCTACGTTGATCGGGATGGCAAAACCTAATCCTTCAGCAATATTTGAAGAATAACCGCTGCCACGCACTACCAATGTGTTGATCCCGATTACTTCACCAGCTAAATTCACTAAAGGACCGCCGGAATTTCCAGAGTTTATGGCAGCATCGGTTTGAATAAGATTTTCCATTTGGTAACCATCACTGGTGGTGATGGAGCGTCCGGTTGCGCTCACCACACCTACAGTAACCGAGTTTTTAAAATCGCCTAGAGGTGAACCAATGGCAAGCACTGTTTCTCCCGGTTTTAAATTATCTGAATTGCCTAATTTTGCAGAAGTTAAACCATCGGCATCCAGCTTCAATACTGCTAGATCAGCATATGCGTCGCTGCCAACGAGTTTTGCGGGTAATTGTGTACCATCTGCCAGTATTCCAATAATCTGCGATGCTCCTTCAACTACGTGATTGTTGGTTAGAGCATATCCATCAGCAGAAATGATGATGCCGCTGCCGCTTGATTCTTGATCAGCAGATTTTCCGAAAAATGTCATTTGCCCAGGAATAGTACACACAATCGTAATCACAGAAGGTCCAATCTTTTCAGCAGCCTGGGTGATAGCGGTTTCGAATTTGGTTGAAGAAACAATTATCTCATTGGATGCCCCTGGGGTGGAAATTATTGGCGTTGCATTTCTCGAATTATTTTTATTTAATGCCGAATAAACTGCAATTCCGCCAGCCAACGCACCGGATAAAGCAGAGATGCCGGATATTACGATGATGAATGTAACATACAATATTCGTTTCCAAGACATATTTACCCTCACTCAATTTAACTCATCCCCTCGTTCACCATGTAAAGTTTATCGTCTGCGCCTGCCTCCCATTCCCAATACCATGGTGGCATAATAAAGCAATTGCATAACAGCAGTGATCAACGCAGCGACATATGTTAATGCCGCTGCATTTAATACATGATTGACACCGCTCATTTCATCTTCGCCAACGATTAAACCGGATTCCACCAGCAACCGCTTTGCCCTGGCTGAAGCATTCAATTCTACTGGTAAAGTTGCTAATGCAAATAACGCGCCGATAGAGAAAATGATAACACCCAGCCACGCTAATTCTTGAGATTGCAACGCAAACCCAATAATCAGCAGTATCCAACCAAGATATGAGCCAATATTTACAGCTGGTACCATTGCTGAGCGTAATTTAAGCGGAAAATAATTATCCCTATCCTGTAAAGCATGCCCCAATTCATGGGCAGCAATTGCTAATGCTGCGACCGATCCGCTTTGATACACTCCTGCCGATAAGCTGAGAACATTGCTGCGAGGGTCATAATTATCAGTAAGGTTACCCTGTATCGGTTGAATCCTAACATCGGATAAACCTCCCATGTGGATCAAACGTTCTGCCGCTTGCGCTCCACTCATGCGGCTGCGTGCTGCTACCTGGCTCCATTTTTTATATGCTGAGCTGACATACCATTGCACGATCAGCATTAATATAAAAGCGGGTGCCATAAAAATCATATAATAA
>JAAZNS010000481.1 GCA_012798185.1 Chloroflexota bacterium
CCGTCAACGTCGTCTTCCCGTGGTCGATGTGCCCCATCGTCCCTACGTTCAGGTGCGGCTTCGTTCGCTCAAATTTTTGCTTCGCCATGATTCCTCTCCTTAAAAAGACGGTTCAAGGTGAAGTCGGCAAAAGAGCCCTCAATGGGACTTGAACCCATGACCCCGTTCTTACCAAGAACGTGCTCTACCGACTGAGCTATGAGGGCATCGTTACATAGCTATGCTTCGAAAGGAAAACAAAATCTCCTATCGAAAAACAAAGTGGGCGGTGAAGGATTCGAACCTCCGAAGGCTTTTGCCAACTGATTTACAGTCAGTCCCCGTTGGCCACTTGGGTAACCGCCCGGAATCACATTGATGTAACCAGCTTTATTATACTCTGATGTTACTGGCTCGAGATCAGAGTTGCCCTTGCCAGCCCTGATCGCCAGCCATCAACATCAATCCATCGAACCTGGAGCCGACGATGG
Organism: Chloroflexota bacterium; assembly: GCA_012798185.1. GTDB lineage: Bacteria > Chloroflexota > Anaerolineae > Anaerolineales > UBA4823 > JAAZNS01. The sequence goes on from JAAZNS010000481.1 coordinate 471, forward strand.
GAATCGAACCCATAACCTACCACTTACAAGGCGGTTGCTCTGCCGATTGAGCTACGTCGGCGAGCTCTTTAGTTCACCTGCGATAAGGCGAACGGATTATACCAGAGGCAATGCCACCCGACAAGGTTAATGCATTTGGGTTAACCCAGGCGGGAGGGGAGTCTATCAAGAATCCGAGTAAACGTCAATGGTTTTTTATTGTCTTGATTGAAAAATTAAATATAAAGCGATGGATCCGGCAACAGCAGCATTTAAAGATTCTAATTTACCCATGGTTGGCAGCTTCATTAACAGGTCACATGACTGCCGCACTAATTGGCGCATCCCTTCTCCCTCGCTTCCGACTACCAAAGCAATACATCCTTTCATATTTACTTGTTCAGGGATACATGCATCGGGCGTATTTTCTAGCCCAACAACCCAAATGTTTCTCTCCTTCAATAAGGAAATCGCTTGCACAATATTGTATTGGGTGATTAGTAAATGTTCACTTGCCCCGGATGAGGCATGAACTACCGCCGGTGTTATCGTTGCAGAATGGCGTAAAGGGATTACAACGCCATGCACACCCATCGCTTCAGCAGTGCGCAGCAATACGCCAAAATTTTGTGGATCCTGCAGCGTATCTAATATCAATATAAATGGCGGTTCGTCCTTTTGCTCAGCGAATTCAAGAATGTCCTGCAAATCGGTATAAGGATATTTTGTTGTTTCTAAAACCACCCCCTGGTGATTTTCAATGCGGGCATCCAAATACCTGCGAGGTTGTTTTTCTACTGCCAGGTTAGTTTTTTGGCATAGTTTTAGAATATCGAGAATTCGACCTTTTTCCTGCACCCCTTCTGCAATCGCCAAACGGTAACACGGTCGGCGTCCTGCACGCAATACCTCAAAAACAGGTTGTCGACCGCCAATCCATTCGTGCATTTTTATTGCCTTAGTCAGATATTTCGTCTTTGCCCTCCATTCGGGCAAAGATCATCCGTCCCGCTGCAGTTTGTAATACTTTGGTTACCGTTACATCCACCTGTCGGTTGATAAATTCGCGTCCATCTTCGATGACCACCATGGTACCATCATCTAAATATCCTACACCCTGACCAAGCTCTTTTCCTTCTTGGATGATATTGACATTCAAAAGTTCGCCTGGTAGCAAAACCGATTTTACTGCATTGGCTAATTCGTTTACATTCAAAACCGCTACTCCCTGAAGATCAGCAATGCGGTTAAGGTTATAGTCATTGGTTAAAATAGGGCAGCGCAGCTGGCGCGCCAGAATGACCAGTTTATCGTCCACCTCTTTAACCCCTTCAACATCGATATCACTGATGCGGAGAGGCACCGTGGTATCTTTTTGCAATTGAGAAAGGACTTCCATTCCTCTTCTGCCGCGCTGCCTTCGTAGTCCATCCGGCGAGTCAGCAATATACTGGAGCTCGTTCAACACAAACCGTGGAATCAACAAAGTGCCGACCAAAAATCCAGTGCGGGCAATATCAGATATCCTGCCATCGATGATTACGCTGGTATCCAATAAGATAGTGCGGGATTTATCGCTATGACCAGAACTATCATCAGCGGGCGGAGTTTTTCCGGGGAGATTTAAACGAAATAGTGCAAAAATGTCATTCTGCCGCATGATGAAAACCAACACGCCGAAATAACTGCACAACAACACGACCACGATAGGCACAATACCGCGGAAAGGATCTGGAAGCATGGAAAGGGGAAACGCCAATAAAGCAGCAACAATCAAACCTGCCATTAAACCAAACAGACCAGCTACCAGGGTTTGTGCAGAAACCCGCCCGATCAACGCTCTGATCATTCGTGCTGGTCGGGTCGTTATAAAAGGGGTTAATATAATCCCCGCCATTGCCCCAACAAGACCAATAACAATGATGTACAATTCCTTGGGTTGATCAGAAAATTTTGAAAAAAATGCCCCTAGATAAGCCCCTAAAACCGCAAAAACGATCATCCCCACTAAACGGAAAATAAATTCAATGCTCATAGCATCGCTCCTGGTTAATTCAACAAACCGGTTGCCTTAACCCCACATATTTATTTGCGCAAACTGGGTAACTAAATTAACCTGGACGCTTGCTGCAACAAGCTAGGTACCGCATTGATTGTAATAAATAAGAATGATGATTGCAACTTCGCGCCAGGTGCGCAATAATAATGCAGGCAGGCAAAATAATAAAAAAAGAATGAAAAAAAATCTGCCTTAAATAAAATAATCGATATGGAAATTATAGTACAAAATTTTGTGTTGGGGTAAGAAAATGATCGTAATCATATGTATATTAATGAATATCTAATATATTAATACTTCGTCTATATCGGGCATCCAACTCTAGTAATCCTCAACTATAATAAAGAGATAATCTGAAAATCTGTCTATGGTTAAGGCAGATAACTTTTGCTGTTATATCTCAAAGGAGCTATTAATGGCAGTCAGCGGAACCGCTTTCTCAAATATTTCAGAAAAAGAATATAAACGGCGCGTGTGGGCTTGGACAATGTACGACTGGGCAAATTCTGCATTTGCCACAACAATCCTTGCTGCAGTGCTGCCAGTCTATTTCAGCCAGGTAGCTGGCGCTACCCTCCCCAGTGCCTCGGTTGCTACTGCCTATTGGAGTTTAGGCTTAAGCATCTCCCTCTTCATCATTGCCGTTCTCTCGCCAATACTGGGCACCATATCCGATATTATGCGCGGCAAAAAACGCTTTTTGGCGATTTTTGCCGGCATTGGGATCGTAGGAACAGCCCTGCTTGTTTTGGTGGGAACAGGAGATTGGGTACTTGCATCGATTCTTGGTATTATCGGCAGGATTGGATTCAACGGGTCTATTTCATTCTATGATTCACTGCTGGCTCACGTAGCAAAACCGGAAGATCAAGATAGAGTATCAGCACGTGGGTATGCGATGGGTTACCTGGGCGGGGGGTTATTGCTAGCTATCAATATTCTTATGATTCAATTCTTGCCCGGAACTTGGGGAGCGCGTCTTTCATTTCTAAGCGTGGCTA
>JAAZNS010000482.1 GCA_012798185.1 Chloroflexota bacterium
AAAGCATGTTTTCGCCCCAAAATGTGCGAGCGCGTACGCCTTCTAAGAGGGTTTTATACTCTCGGGAATTAATATCAGGGAAATTCATCTTAATATGACCTCTCGAGTTAATTTGATTTTTTATGGGGATAAATAATTTTTATTTCCAATTTTGCCAAAGTTTTTCGAAACTGCTCCGGTTATGCATATTCTTTAGAATAAGTTACAGTTTTTAATCAAAAGAAGTGCCTATCATACTAAATTTTCAATAGAAAAAGCTGCCATATTCCAGGCAGCCTTTATCAACCAAATGTGTATTTTCTTTCACAGCAGATATGAGGAACATTTATCGCCTATTACGATTGTCCGACGAGCGATGGCTGTCATGCCTGTTAAAAGAACGGTGACTGCCAGATGGTTTCGCTCCACTCCTGCTTCGATCTCGCTGCTGCGCTTCCTCTGCTGTCCAGCCTTCTAAAACAGCTTGCCGAGAAAGGCGAATCTTGCCTTGAGAATCGATATCGGTCACCATAACCGATAATTCATCGCCAACCCTGGCAATATCTTCGACTTTCTCAACCCGCTCGCTATCCAATTGGGAAATATGCACCATGCCATCGACATTGGGTAAGATCTCCACGAAAGCACCAAAATCGGTTGTTCTGACGACTTTCCCTGTATATATTCTTCCTACAATAGGGGCTTCGGTCAGCGATTCGACTCGTTCAACTGCCATACGTGAGCTGTCTCCATCTGTTGCGGCAATAAAAACAGAGCCATCTTCGCCAATATCGATTCTCGTTTTTGTTTCATCTTGTATGGAGCGGATTGTTTTTCCACCAGGACCGATGATGGCGCCAATTTTGTCGACCGGAATTTTCACCACGGTTATACGCGGAGCATGTGCCTTCAGCTCGGGGCGTGGAGCGGGAATGACTTCGAGCATTTTATCGAGGATAGCCAAACGGGCAATTCGTGCCTTTTCCAGTGCTTCTGCCATTAAATCAAAGGAAATACCTTTGATCTTAATATCCATCTGCAGGGCAGTGATACCTTTTTCTGTTCCTGCTACCTTGAAATCCATATCACCCAGATGATCTTCGGCACCCAGAATATCTGTAAGGATGGCATAGCGATCATTCTCTTTTACCAGCCCCATAGCAACCCCTGCTACCGGAGCAATGATTGGGACGCCTGTATCCATGAGCGCTAGTGTGGAACCACATACCGATGCCATTGAAGATGACCCATTTGAAGAAAGGACTTCGGAGACAAGCCTTAATGTATAGGGGAATTTTGATTCGGGAGGGATAACAGGGAGTAAAGCACGTTCTGCTAGTGCTCCATGCCCAATATCCCTACGCGATGCCCCCCGTAAAGTTTTTACCTCACCGGTGGAAAATGGGGGAAAATTATAATGGTGTATGTATCGTTTGCTTTCAGAAGGGGTGAGATTATCCAATTCTTGAGCTTCGCGAGGTGTTCCTAGAGTAGCCAGAGTAAGCACCTGGGTTTCACCGCGGGTGAATAATCCGGAGCCATGAGCGCGTGGGCTGACATCTACCTCGCACCAAATTGGTCTGATTTCATTTAGGTTTCTTCCATCTGGACGCAGTGAACGATTTAGAATTCGGTCTCGAACAATAGCTCGATAGGCATTTTCCCAAGCCAGTTTAACATTGTCAGCAGAATTCTCATCCATTACAAATTCAGCGTTAAGAGCTTCTTCAAGGGAGCGTAATTTTGTGCTGCGGTCAGTTTTTTCGTATGGATAATCGAGAATTTCATTGAGAGGAGCCTGGACGCGCTCGAAAATCTTCTTGGCTAATTCTTCATCTTCAATATATGGTGTATAGGCAAATTTTGGTTTTCCGATTTCAGCAGCCATCTGCTCCTGAAGGTCGATTAAAGGCTGGAGGGCTTTATGACCAAATTCGAGCGCTTTAACCATGACATCTTCTGAAACTTCATTTGCGCCGCATTCCACCATAAGAATAGCATCCCTTGTGCCAGCCAATCGCAAGTCGAGATCCGAATATTCAAGATCAGGGTAGGTGGGATTGATCACAAATTCACCTTCGATTCTGCCTATTCTTACTGCTCCAATCGGACCAGCCCAGGGGATATCGGAAATCATGATAGCAGCAGAAGCAGCATTAACTGCCAAAATATCGATAGGGTGCTCGGCATCGATTGAAAAGGAATACAGGATCACTTGGATATCGTTGCGGATATCTTTTGGAAACAGCGGGCGAAGGGGACGATCAGTTAATCTGGCAGTGAGGATTGCTTCCTCAGTTGGTTTTCCTTCACGCCGATAGAATGAACCGGGGATTCTGCCACCGGCATACATCCGTTCTTCATAATCCACTGTCAAAGGAACAAAATCAGTTCCCGGGCGCACATCGGGGCTGATACTGGCTGCAGCAAACACCATTGTATCTCCTTGGCGAACTGTTACTGCTCCGCCAGCCTGAGCAGCAAGTTTCCCAGTTTCAAAAAGGATTGTTTTATTTCCCAATGTGGCTTGGTATTGTTTTAATTCAGGCTTCATAATTCTCCTTATATAGCCTGTCAGGTTAGGGACTGAAAAGAGATGCTAATTAAAGAAAAAATTTTTGGTTAGCAACTTTTGTCAATTCCCAACCAGCAGGCAAAAAAAATTTAAAATTCGCTGAAAACTGATGCGGGGTTTATCCATTTTGTATTGAGCTTACCAGGCTCACCCCCACAAATAAATACTCCAGCGACCATGGATGAAAATTGAGTTGTCTTAGCAACAAGTTATCCTGTGTGTAATAATCTTACAAGTCAATAAAGAAAGAGTAAATATATTCTCTCTTTATAAGGCAACTATACTATTTAGACAAACTACTTTGAAAAAATTATTTCCGTCTAATGCTCAGCCGTTCTGTAAGCGCTAAATACCGAGGAAAATCATTTCTGCGGACATAAGCCAATAATCTTCGCCGTCTTCCAACCAGCCGAAGTAAACCACGTCGCGATGATTCATCGTGCTTATGAGTGCGTAAATGGTCGGTTAGTTGACTAATCCGAGAGGTTAATAATGCTATTTGTACTTCAGGTGAGCCAGTATCTTTTTGATGGCGTGAATATTCTGCCATCAATTTGTCCTTAATTTCTTTTTGTAATGACATGACGTCTGCTATCTCCTTTCAAAAATTGAGCAGGTCTCCATACCGCCAGCATTTGTATTTGGCATTCTGATCATTCAGATTTCCAATGCCGAGGGTAGGGCTAGTCAAAGCGGGCTGATTATATCATATTAACACTCGATTCTAAGAGTTTTTTCAACATTCCGCATGGTTAAGCGTAAATTGTTTTGGATATCTGGAGGAAATTTACTGATACACCGCCGAATAAACCAGGCAGTATCTTTGTCGAATGAGAGTTCGATATTTTGTTGTAAAAAATATGCGGTTTCACTAGGCGAACGCTGGATTAATATCTCCAATATCTCCACGATATAAGAATGTAATGTTGTTGGTGCGCTGCGAACAAAAGGTGTTATTAATCGATATACCTGGGGAAGGTTTTGAAAGCTCTCTAATTCAACGATAGCAAGGATAAGTCGTAAGCCAAATATATTATCCAAAAGTTGTGGATTATAAAGCCAGGTTGAAGTGCGATTGATAATTCCATTCGAATCTTTTTTTATTAAATATTCCAAACCGAATTTGAACAATGCCTCATTTATCGTTGTTTCTTTTACCTCAAGTGACCAGGTATGAATACGGTTTAACACAAGATCAGGGTTATCGACAGGAATTTGACCGATCAATTTGGCTGCAAGCATCTTAAACTCGTAATAGTTTTCCCGCCATAAGGCATCACATAATGCCAGACTTCCCTGACAATTTATTTTTAGATATGGCGATAATTCCAGTTCAATCTTCCTAAGAACGGGTTGGGGCACTTTATATGCAGGCAAGATCGATGCAGGTCTTGTCTTTCCAGTGCGAAAGACGTGTCGCCCGTAAAGATGCAGCAATTCATGAAGCTGTTGTATAAATAATGAGGGGCATTCATATATTGCTGCTAATTGAGATGCTTGTTCTTTTAAGCGAGCAGGTTGAATAGCTGTCATAGCAATGATAGTAAAAAAACTGCATTAATGTGAGTTAATGGTTTTCCGAAAGACGAATTTGTTCGAGGAATTGAAATGCTTGATGAAAATTCTGTTGATAGATTACCCAATGACGATGTTTTTCATTTACATATTCTCCAAATTGGCTGTAATACATACGAAGGAAATTATTCCATTCTTGACCTATCAAAATCAAGGGTCGAGGTGAAATAGCGCCAATTAGTAAATGTGACCACATTAAAACCAGTTCACCCAATGTTCCGATTCCCCCTGGAAAAACTATTGCCGCATCACAACGATCAATGAGAGCGAATAGCCTTTGGCGAAGTGTGGGGTAGCGAATTTCTTCTCTTATCCATGGATTAGGAACGGCGGGACGCCAGGTCTCAATTTCATCACAGGTAATACCAATAACATGCCCATCACATTCTACTGCACCTTTCGAAACGGCTTCCATTACCCCCATATAACCTCCGTTCAAAATCACATACCCTGATTTTGCCAAAAGTTTACCCAGTTCATAGGCATCTTGATATACATTTTCTCCGGGTTTGGTTTCAGCACCTCCAAATATAGCAATAGATTTCATTTTTTATTATTCCAATTTCGAGCATAGTTTTTATTCAGTTTACCGATAATGGCTTGTTCAAGGTCGATATTCGCGATGCTGGCAATTTGTAATAGATATAAAGCTACATCTGCCAATTCTTCTGCTAAGGCTTGTTGGTCTTCTGTTTTTTCATTCCATTGGAAATGTTCCAATACCTCACCGGCTTCAATAACTAAAGAGATAGCCAGGTTTTTCAATGTCTGTGGTTTTGGGCTGTCAGAATCATACCAATGTTGCGAATCGACGAATTGATGCATTGCGGTAGTAAGTTCTTGTATATTCATGGTATTGAATTATAAAACCTTGTGGAAGTTCGTCAATTAGAAATAATTAATTGTGGATTACAATATGTATAAATAAAAACTCAGTCAGTTTGGGTTAGATCCTATAAATGAGGCGTTTGCAGATATGCAGCACACCAGATTTGCGAATTTTCCACCATAACCTAAGTAATTACATGGAATTGATGAATTAACTGGAATAGCAAATGAAAATAATCCTAACCCATGAACAAGCGGATTTTGATGCTCTCGCATCTCTCTTAGGCGCTCATTTTCTGGATGAAGCAGCAATTCCCGTTTTACCCAGGAAAATGAACCGAAATGTGCGCGCTTTTATCACTTTATATGGAGGGGAATTACCGTTTATTGAGGCGCGAGATTTACACAATGAACCGATTGAGGCAATCACATTGGTTGATACGCAATCGATGGTCAGTGTAAAGGGTGTAGTACCCGATGTGAAAGTTCATGTAATTGACCATCACCCTATCCGTGAAGATTTTCCGACCGAATGGTCGATTACCGCGGCTGCTACTGGTGCCAATACCACTATTTTTATTGATAACCTTCGGGAACGGGAAATTTCATTAAGCATGATTCAGGCGACTTTATTGTTATTAGGGATTTACGAGGATACAGGTTCCTGTACATATTCCCGGACAACTGCCAGAGATTTACGTGCTGCTAGCTTTTTGATGGAACAAGGCGCCAATCTTAGTATTGCCAACGATTTTCTTAATCATCCCCTAACTTTAAATCAGCAAATGCTATATGACCGATTACGGTCAAATGCTGAAACGCGCCATATCCAAGGACATACTATCATCCTGGCGTGCGATGATGATGCAGAGATGGAGGAAGAGTATTCAACAATTGTCCATAAATTACGAGATTTCCTCGATCCAGATGCAATATTTGTATTGATTGCAACAAAAGCGGGCGTTCAGTTGATCGCTAGATCTACCAGTGATCAAATCGATGTTGCTACTATTGCGGCGCAATTTGGTGGAGGAGGACATGACCGGGCAGCAGCTGGTTTGATAAAAAATAAAACGATGGACCAGGTGAAATCAGATTTGTTGCGTATATTACCCGAATTTATTCATCCGGCGGTAACTGTGCAGCAAATCATGTCATCTACCCCTCAATTATTAAAACCGAACACCAGTGTTCAAGATGCTTTGCAGAAAATGCAGCGTTTTGGATACGAAGGATTTCCGGTGGTAAAAAGGGGAAAGATTATCGGTTTACTAACCAGACGGGCGGTCGATCGGGCGATTTCCCATAAACTCAACCTGACCGCTGAAAATCTTATGGATGCAGGGGAATATTTTGTCGAGCCGAATGATTCGATCGAGCATTTACAAATTATTATGACGAACACGGGTTGGGGGCAGATCCCGGTCGTCGACCATGAGACGGGAAAGATTATCGGTATAGTCACCCGAACAGACCTCCTAAAAATTCTAAGTGAAAAATCGAAATCAATCCCAAAACAAAATATTGCAAATCGTTTGGAATCCTATCTTTCTCCTGCGCATATTGCCTTGTTGAAAATCGTTGCAGCTGAAGCTCATGAGATTGGGGCTGCTTTGTACATTGTGGGAGGGTTTGTTAGAGATATTTTATTAGAAAGACCCAGTTCTGATTTTGATCTTGTTGTAGAAGGCGATGCGATTGCTTTAGCGCGACGCCTGGCTCAAAAATTTGGCGGCAGGGTAACCAGCCATTCTCAGTTTCGTACCGCAAAATGGTTCATAGGCGATTCAGATAAACTATACCGCAGCTTGAATAAGAAGTCGGTGAAAGGCAATATACCAGTAACTGAAACATTTGATTTACCAAAATCGTTGGATTTTGTAACTGCGCGAACCGAATTCTACACGCATCCAACTGCGTTACCAACTGTAGAGAAAGGCAGCATTAAATTAGATTTGCATCGCCGCGATTTTACGATTAATACGCTTGCCCTTCGATTAGATGGACGTCATTATGGCGAACTGCTTGATTTTTGGGGTGGTTGGAATGATATCCGTCATAAACAAGTAAGGGTGTTACATTCCTTATCATTTGTTGATGACCCCACCCGAATATTGCGAGCGGTTCGGTTTGAACAACGTTTTAAATTCGAAATAGAAAAAAGAACTCTAGAACTTTTAAAAGAAGCTGCCAATTTATTAGAGAGAGTATCTGGTGATCGCATCCGTCATGAATTGGATTATATCTTTGGAGAAGAAAAGGTCTTAAATATTCTTGACCGGCTTGATCAGTTAGCAGTTTTTTCTTCAATACATACAGCCTTTCAGTGGGATGCCTGGATGCACCGTCATATCGAAATATTTTTGAATGATAATCCGAATTATTCCCAATGGCAATTTAAAGTTGCCGATCGTAATGGATTACTGCGCCATGTAATTTACTCATTGTTTTTATTGCGTATCTCAGAAGAAGATGCAAAAGCATTAGCTGTACATTTAAAACTTCCCGCAAGTATGCGCAAATCGATATGGAACGCCAGACGAATATGGATCAACCGAAAAGAATTTAATTCATTATTGCCTAGTCAGATAACAGAAATATTCGATGAAATTGATCGTGCCGCTCTCTATACGACGTATATTGCTTCAGATGAACAAAAATATCGAGATATTGTTTTGAAATACATCACGGATATGCAATTCATCCAACCCAGCATAACTGGAAGGCATTTACAATCGATGGGTATTCCTCCGGGTCCACAATATCGCATTATCCTAAAAGCTTTAAGAGACGCATGGCTGGATGGAAAAATTAGATCAGTTATAGAAGAATCGGAAATGTTAAATGATCTAATAAAAAATCTGGTGATGAATAAAGGAATTCACGATCGATATGATTGATCAGGAGAACCCCGGATGGTTATCGAAAGTGATATTCAGAAAGGCGTTCGAAAGAGACCTTCCCGCTTTAGAATGGAATGGACAATACCGGCATTTTCGACAGATATATCAAGATGTATTTATGCTTTCGGTGCGCAATGAAGCAATGATTTGGGTAGCAGAATTGCCGGGTATTGAGCTGATTGGTCAGGTGCTTGTTCAATTGAAAAGCGCTCGTTCTGAACTGGCTGATGGAAAAACATGCGCATATATATTTGGTTTCCGCATTAAACCCGATTATCGGAATTATGGCATTGGAAGTAAAATGATGACCAGAGTGGAAGCCGATCTGAAAATGAAAGGTTACGAACGAGTCATATTGAATGTTAACCATGACAATGATAAGGCAAGATCTTTATACGAGCGATTAGGATATCGAGTGGTAGGCGAAGAACCAGGTAATTGGTCTTATATCGATGATGAAGGAAGACGGCAGGATGTTAATGAACCAGCTTGGCGGATGGAAAAAAAATTAACTTGATTCTATAAAAGATTCATGATAAAATTTTTTCCCGGGAAGGCACGAGATTAGAATATGGAACTGCGGAAAAGTGGGAACTCCCCACTTTTCTTCGTATAAGAATAAGTAAAATAATTGAATTGCTCCAATTGGAGAACAGAACGGATGAAGAACGAATTTGTATTAGCATTCAATGAAGTGATTGAAGAGAAGCAGCTGCCTCGAGAGGTTGTATTGGAAGCTTTAAAAACAGCCATGGTATCTGCCTATCGGCGTGCAGTTAATGCTTCAAACGCGCAACATATAGAAGCAGATATTGATATTGAAACCGGTAAAGTTGCGATTTATGCCGAGAAAGAGGTGGTCGATGTTGTTCAGGATGAACGCACCGAAGTTTCTCTGGAGAATGCTCAGAAAGTAGATCCAGAGGCGAAAATCGGCAGTATGGTGGTTGTTGAATCTACGCCAAAGAATTTTGGCAGAGTAGCTGCGCAAACTGCCCGGCAAGTTATTCAACAACGTATTCGCGAGGCAGAACGCGATGCTCAATTAGGTCACTTTAGTAAACAAATGGGAGAGATAGTCAGCGGTGTTGTCCAGGCAGTCAGTAACCAGGGTATTACGCTTGGACTGGATATGAAAGCTGAAGGGGTGATGCCGCGGAATCACCAAATACCGGGAGAACGCTTTAGAGTCCATGAGCGTGTACGTGCATTGCTGCTGGAGGTGAAAGCATCACCACGTGGTCCGCAAATCATATTATCCCGCGCCCATCGGAATTTTCTCCGCCGGTTATTGGAAAATGAAGTCCCTGAAATCTATCATGGTATGGTTGAGATTCGTTCGATATCCCGTGAACCTGGTCAAAGATCAAAGGTAGCGGTATCGGCATTACAGACCGGCGTGGATCCGGTTGGGGCTTGCGTTGGGATGCGCGGAGTGCGCATTCAGGCAATCGTTAATGAGTTGAATGGCGAGAAAATCGATGTAATTGAATGGAATCCGGATCCTGCAGCTTACATTGCTAAAGCGCTGAGCCCAGCCAGAGTAACCGGTGTTTATTTAAATGATCATATTCGTGGAACAAAAACAGCAACAGTGGTCGTACCGGAGGATCAACTTAGTCTGGCTATTGGCCGCGATGGTCAGAACGCAAGATTAGCAGCCAAATTAACTGCATGGAAAATCGATATTAAGAGCTTGCCAGAAGCTGCTTCGGATGCGATTTATCGCTTACAAAATGATCCAGCTTATGCAGCGATTGCTGAAAATGAAAAGGATGTTGTTCTGCAATTAGAAAGCACACTGGCAAAGAAAGCTGAAGGTCGACCTGTAACGCCTGAAGAATACCAAATCATGAGTCAATTTGTTGACCGCATCGAACGTGGTTTAGTTCGGCAACGAGAGAAAGAAAAGCAAGCCGAAGAAGAAATGCAACGAATTGCTCAAGCGAATGTTCCCCAAGAAGCTTTCGAAATACCATTGGAGGATTTGGGAATCTCCCTGCGCTATACTTCATTGTTAGGCGGTTTAGGTTATACAACCATTGGCGATTTAATGTTACAAATGAATCTCGATCCCAATGCGATTCTTGGTGTTGAAGGAATAGGACCAAAAGCAATGCAAGAAATTGAAACAGCATTGGCAAATCTTTCCTTCCCTGAAACAGCGGTCAGTGAACCAAGCCTGGAAGTGGAAGCTCCGACAGCGACATTGGCTGCGGGAGAACCTGAAGGAGCTGTTGAACCCGTAGGAGAAATGATAACTGGGGAGGAAAAAATCGAAGAAATTTTGGAAATTCCTCCTGAAACGGTGCCAGAAGAAGTTTCACTGGAACCCGCCGTTGAGACAGTGCAGCCAGAATTTGCTCTTCAAGATATTACTGAAAAATCCGCTGAAACTAAAGAAGGCGAGATATTCGAACCTGAAAAAGCTGAAGAGCTGCCAGAAAAAGAAGAAGAAGCGGTTTCCTTCGATGAATTATTTGCTTTGCGTCCTGAAGTATTAGATATGGTATCACCCGAGGATGATGAGGATTACTATGAAGAGGGTGATATGAAGAAAAAGAAGAAAAAGAAAAAACAACGAAAATTCGTTGAAGTCGAATACGATCCCGATCATGATATGATGGTTGTAAAGAAGAAACATAAACGTAGTGGATTTGATTGGGATGAAGAATGGTAATTGAAATATTTATAATAACAAATGAGAATTAGAGGTGAAAAAGAAAACTTCCAAGCGTAAACATATTCCTCAGCGCACGTGTGTGGGTTGCCGAGAAGTGATGCCGAAGCGCCAATTGATTCGTATTGTACGTCACCCAGAAGGCGTAACGGTCGATTTGACAGGGAAATTACCTGGAAGAGGCGCCTATCTGCACGATATATATTCATGCTGGGAAAAAGGGCTGAGAGGAGCGCTAGCTCAAGCCCTGAAAACTGAAATTACGATGGAAGAACAGGAAAAGCTATCTGCTTTTGCCAAAACATTAATTGATCTTCCCTCTACAAATGAAAAACCATAGAGGCAAGGCAGATATCGTGATCCTTAATAGTAATAACTTTTATGTACATTATGCTGGAATTATGAATGATCTAACCAATCTCCGGCTAAAAAGCATCTGCCAGCGAGGTAAAAAATGACGGTGTAACATTCCGTTCTGCCCGACTCGCTTATTGGATCGAGTAATATTGTAGGTCGATTGGGAATGACAGCCTGAAAAGCTGGCAAATGCTAATTTGAACAGGAGGTATCTAATGAGCGAGAACGGTCAAAAAAATAAAATGATAGAAATTCCCCCAATTATTACCGTAAGGGAACTATCTCAAATTATAAAAGCCAGTCCAATCGAAATAATAAAAATATTGATGGCAAATGGGGTGATGGCGAATATTAACCAACAAATCGATTTCGATACTGCTGCAGTCGTCGCGGCAGAGTTGGGTTTCGAAGTATGCATTGAAACTCAAGCCCCTGAAAAAGAAGAAGATTTAGGTGAAATACCTTTATGGCGGCGAATGATCGCCAATGAAAACCCAGCAGATTTGGTAAACCGCCCTCCAGTTGTAACGATATTAGGGCATGTCGATCATGGTAAAACCACTTTGTTAGATGCGATACGCCATACGAATGTAGCTGCAGGCGAAGTCGGTGGGATTACCCAACATATTGGCGCTTACCAGGTTGAACATAATAACCGTATTATTACATTCCTAGATACACCAGGCCACGCAGCATTTACTGCGATGCGTGCACGTGGAGCACAGGGAGCCGATATTGTGATCCTTGTGGTAGCTGCTGATGATGGCGTGATGCCTCAAACAAAAGAAGCTGCTGCTCATGCAAAAGCAGCTCATGTTCCTATTATTGTTGCAATGAATAAAATCGATAAACCTAACGCAAATCAAGACCGAGTGCGACAACAATTAGCTGAAATTGGATTGGTGCCAGATGATTGGGATGGCGATACGATTGTCGTTCCAATTTCTGCAAAATTAAATAAAGGGATGGAAGATCTTTTAGAAGCGATCAATTTGGTAGCGGATAATTTGGATATTCGTGCTAATCCGAAAGGTAAAGTGATTGGTACCGTTATCGAAGCTGAAATTGATCGGGCTAAAGGCGTTTTAGCGACGCTTCTGGTTCAAAACGGTAGTTTGGAAGTGGGCGATGTTGTTGTTGCAGGAAATACCTGCGGCAAAATTAAGGCAATGTTCGATTATACGGGAAAACGAGTGAGAAAAGCCGGACCATCTTTTCCAGTATCTGTAATGGGCTTGAATGGCATTCCCCAAGCGGGTGATTTATTTCAGGTCGTAGAATCAGAGAAAGACGCCCGTATTATGATCGACGAACAAAATCAGGCAAAAGCTCAAATCGAAGCAAGCCAGAAATCGGTTATGAGTTTGGAACAATTATTCGATCGGTTTCAAGCTGGTGATGTACGGGAGTTACGTTTAGTTGTTAAAGCCGATGTACAAGGTTCACTTGAGCCGGTTGTTTCTTCATTACAAGATCTTGGTAAAGGGGATATCGCAATCAATATTTTGCATGCCGAAACAGGAGCAGTCAGCGAAAGTGATGTTATGCTGGCTGCTGCATCAAAAGCCATTGTAATTGGGTTTAATGTTCAAGCCGATTCAACAGCACGAAGATTAGCCGATTCAGAAGGAGTATCCATTCGTTTATATGATATTATCTATCGATTGATAGAAGATATCGAAAAGGCTCTCAAGGGCATGCTGGAACCTGAGGAAAAAGAAGTAATTCTTGGACATGCGGAAGTTCGAGCTGTTTTTCGAATATCTAAAATTGGTAATATTGCCGGGTGTTATGTAACAGATGGAGAAATTCACCGAAATGCAAAAATGCGTGTAATCCGCAATGGGGAGGTCATTCATGAAGGCTGGATACATTCATTGAAGCATTTACAAGAAGATGTTCGGGAAATCCGTCATGGATTTGAATGCGGCATTGCTATTAAAGGTTTCGATGGCTTTGAAGTCGGAGATAAATTGGAATGCTTTTCAATAGAAAAAGTTGCCGTTTTATAAATATTGATTAACTGCTCAGGTTATGGTGGAAAAACCCCGAGTTTGAATACCGCAAATTCGAAAATTCACCAGGCTGGCTGAGTAATTATTATATTCATGTGAGGGTAAGTGTGGTCTCAAAACTTAGATCGGAACGAATAGGTGATCGCATTCGAGAAGAGTTTTCCGAAATGTTGATCGATGAAATATCCGATCCCAGACTTAACGGTATTTTTATCACAGACGTCAAAGTGGATCGTGAATTATCTTATGCGGATATCTATATTTCTTCAATCGATGGTTTTAAAAAATGGCAAGAAATTAAAGTGGGTTTAGAACATGCGCAAGGTTTTATCCGCCATGAATTAGCCACCCGGATCGAACTGCGAATATTTCCACGACTGCGTTTCCATTGGGATCCAACACCCGAAAAAGCAGCTTCGATGGAGATCTTGTTTGCCTCCTTACATAAAGAAGAAAAGCAAGGTAAAAAGAATACAAAACCAGGTGAAGAGATTGAAGGAAATGGATGATAGGTTGAATAATCGCATTCGTCAGGAATTATCTCTGACGGATGATATTTTATTGGTTTGTCATATGCGGCCAGATGGAGATGCAATTGGTTCGCTCATTGGTTTAGGTTTAGCACTGGAAACAGCAGGGAAAACAGTTCGGATGGTTTCAGTTGATGGTATCGCCTCGAATTTTAAATTCTTAGCAGGATATAAAAAGATAAAGCAAACGATCGGTGAAAATTTTAATCTGGTCATTGCTATCGATTGTTCTGATATTCAGCGTACTGGATTAGAAAAAGAGATCGGTGATAAACCAATTATCAACATCGATCATCATATCACAAATGATCATTATGGTTTGATTAATTATGTTGATTCGAAAGCTGCTGCAACGGCAGAAATCATTGCCGAAAATCTACCTCATTGGGGATTGGCACTAGATATTGATATCGCTTCAGCTTTACTGACCGGGATAATTACCGATACGATTGGTTTCCGCACCAGCAATGTAACTTCACGAACTTTGCATTTGGCTGCTGATTTAATGTCGTTTGGAATCGATATCAGTGAAATTTACATGCATGCATTGATAAACCGCTCCATCGAAGCAGTAAGATATTGGGGTGCCGGATTGAATAAACTTCATCAAATTGATTCTTTGGTATGGACAAGTTTAACATTGGAAGATCAGAAGAAAACAGGGTATTCCGGTAAAGATGATGCAGATTTGATCAACATCCTTTCGAGTATCGAGGGAATCAATATCAGTATAATTTTCATTGAGCAACCTGGTGGAGGTGTTAAGGTAAGCTGGCGGGCGCAACCCGGTTATGACGTTTCCCAATTAGCAATGGAATTTGGAGGCGGAGGTCATCCTGCAGCTGCAGGGGCGATGTTCGATAAACAATTAGAAGAAGTTCAAGAAATAGTAATCAGGGAAACTCGAAAAATATTAATTAATAATAAGCATTCCTGATATATAATATTTGTAACTGCCCAGGCTATGGAGGAAAAAGCCCCGAATTTGAGGCGTTTGCGAATATGTAGCATATAAAAAACTCGAATTCAAAAACTTACTAAAACTAGCTGAGTAGTTACTAATTTTTATAATTTTATTAATGGGAGTATTCATAGGAATAGGCAATGGATAATATCGACCAAATGAAAAATGTTGTTTCTGGGGTTTTAGTTGTAGACAAACCAATTGGATTAACATCACATGATGTGGTTCAAATCATTCGTCGAGGAACCGGAATACGCAGAGCGGGTCATACAGGGACACTTGATCCTCGCGCTTCAGGTGTATTAGTGGTTTTGATTGGTCCGGCAGTTCGGCTTAGCGAATATGTTTCAGCTTCAGATAAACGCTATCAGGCAACTATCCGGCTGGGTAGCTCTACCGATACTTATGATTCGGAAGGAACAATCACAGGCTCTCATCCGGTAGAAGGAATAACCGAAGAACAATTTAACGAAGTTCTTCAAAAGTTTGTTGGTGAAATTGAACAGGTACCCCCTCCATATTCAGCCGTAAAGGTCCATGGAAAAAAAGCATACGATTTCGCAAGAGAAGGAGAAGAGATTGACCTTCAACCACGTAAAATCCATGTATATAGCCTGGATATTTTAGAATGGGCACCGCCAGAAGCAGTCATTGACGTCTATTGTTCTTCGGGCACATATGTAAGATCACTTGCCAACGATTTAGGAAATCAGTTAGGCTGCGGCGCACATTTGATCGGGTTGCGCAGAACAAAAAGCGGAAAATTCACATTGCGAGATGCCGTTCCTTTGCGCCGATTGCAGGAAGCTTTTGTAGCGGGAACCTGGTATAAAAACCTTATTCCTGCTGCTGAAGCGCTAGCCGATTGGCCTATGGTCGAATTGGATGGCGATCAAGTTGAGCTGATCCGTCATGGTCATCGTGTTCCTGCCGACCCTGGAATGACTGGATGGGCACGCGGTGTTAGTGAACAGGGCGATTTGGTTGCGTTATTACAAGTCGATGAAGAAACGCACGAATGGCAACCTCGTAAAGTATTTTTCCAATCGTAATTAAAATATCTATGCAGCATCATTGGAAACTGGAAGAAGTCAAGATAGATCGATCCTGGCTTACTGTCGGTACTTTTGATGGAATCCATTTAGGTCACCAAGAAATTATCCGCTGTGTAACAAAGGGCGCAAAAAACAATGGCGTTTCTTCAGTTGTTGTTACATTTTTCCCACCTCCTGCAGTTGTTTTACACAAACGGCAAAATCCCTATTATTTAACTTCACCTGAAGAGCGTGCTTTGTTATTAGGAAAGATGGGTGTGGATATTGTTATTACCCACTCTTTTAGCACGCAAGTTGCTCAATTATCCGCTTATGATTTTATCTTGCGATTGCATAAACAGCTAGGGATAGAGCATCTATGCATTGGTCATGATTTCAGTTTAGGGAAAAATCGAGAAGGAGATGCCCGCAAATTAGAAATCATTGGAAATGAATTGGGATTCTCATTGACTGTCCTTCCCGCTATGGTTGTGAATGGGAATGTTGTTTCTTCGACATATATCAGACAATTACTTTCGAAAGGGGAAGTCGATCAAATCGAACACTATTTGGGAAGGAAATATCGGCTAAGAGGGAAAGTAATTCAAGGCGATCACCGGGGTAAACAGATGGGAATTCCAACCGCAAATTTGGAATTATGGGCAGAGCGGGCAGTTCCCAAGGAAGGAGTTTATGCCTGCCGGGTGATCATTGGGGATGAAAGTTGGGATGCAGTAGCCAATATCGGCGTCCGTCCAACTTTCGAAGAACACCCTGTTGCACCGCGTATTGAAGCGCACCTAATAAATTTCGAGGGCGATCTTTACGGTAGCGATATTGAAGTGGAATTTTTATTCCGATTACGCGATGAACGCAAGTTTTCCAGTGCGAAGGATTTAGTAGATCAGGTTCATCAAGATATAAAAACCACACAAGTATTGCTAAATGGTCGTTAGCATGAAAAAGATAAATTGAATAAGATACCCAGAGACGATCGTCTTTCTGTTTGTATTCAATAAAGGCGTTTACCAAAAAACGAGATGTTTGGGTATAACTATAAATGCAAATGCCTTTAAGCCAGGTATAAGGGTTGATTATTAATTTGTACGAAGCAATCGATTATCGAATAGCAAAATTAAAAGGCTGATATATTCATGAAAAGGATATATTTTTATGCGGCAATACCTGGAATTATTGCAAAATATACTTGAGAATGGAATAAAAAAGGAAGATCGAACCGGGGTAGGAACCTTATCGATATTTGGGTACCAGATGCGCTGGGATCTAAGCCAAGGTTTTCCCCTGCTTACAACTAAAAAATTACACCTACGGTCGATAATATTCGAGCTGCTTTGGTTTTTACGAGGTGATAATAATATCAAATACCTTAATGAAAATGGCGTTAGGATTTGGGATGAATGGGCTGACGAACAAGGCAGCCTAGGACCGATCTATGGTGTACAGTGGCGTTCGTGGAAAGCAGCTGATGGCAGGGTTATCGATCAGATTTCAAACGTCATTGAGCAAATTCGGGAAAATCCAAATTCAAGGCGATTGATTGTCAGCGCTTGGAATGTTGGAGACCTCGAAGCGATGGCACTGCCCCCCTGTCACGTTCTTTTTCAGTTTTATGTGGCGGGTAATCAATTGTCCTGCCAGTTATATCAACGATCTGCAGATGTATTTTTAGGTGTTCCTTTTAACATTGCTTCATATTCTCTATTAACGCTGATGATTGCCCAGGTGTGCAATCTTCAACCAGGGGAATTTATTCATACTTTGGGAGATGTTCATCTTTATTTGAATCATATCCCCCAGGCTCAATTACAATTATCCCGCTCTCCCTTCCCTTTACCAAAAATGATCCTCAATCCCCAGGTTAAATCTATTTTTGATTTTAATTTCGAAGATTTTCATTTAGAAAATTACCAATCTCATCCAGCGATTAAAGCAGAGGTAGCGGTTTGATCATCTCAATTATTGTGGCAATGGATGAAAAGCGGGGCATCGGTTTTAGAAATCGGTTACCCTGGCATCTCTCCGCAGACCTTGTTCGTTTTAAAAAACTAACCATGAATCATACCATAATAATGGGTAGAAAAACCTATGAATCGATCGGAAAAATACTTCCTGGAAGGACCATGGTCGTCATCACCCGCAGTGAAAATTACCATGCAGCGAGTGTTTTTGTAGTTCATTCATTAGCCGAAGCCATTACTGTAGCGAAAAATCATGGAGATGAGGAGGCTTTTATCATTGGCGGGGAAGCGATTTTTAAAATGGCTTTGCCGATAGCCCAAAGAATATATCTTACCAATGTTCATACCGTAATTGAAGCGGATGTGTTTTTTCCGCAATTTGATGAATCCGAATGGATTGTAGATCAATGTATTGATGTTCCAGCAGACGAGAAAAACCAATATCCTTCGACTTTTTCGATTCTCAATCGAATAAAAAAAAACATCATTAAGCTTGGATGAGTATATGAATTTTTCTATCCAAATCGGGAGTTTCCCATCATAGTCTGAACAGTAACTATTGAATGTTTAAATTTATTAGTCGTTTCGCTTGACAAATTTTTTTTTTAGCATATAATCGATCCAACTTAATAGCAAAAAACTTTGATGAGGGCGAGTAATTGCTGAAACGATAGTACAGAGAACGGTGGATGCTGAGAAACCGTCTAAACGACAGCAATGAATGGACCTCTGAGTTGCAGGGTGAACGTGGAAAACAAGTAACCTGAGCCGGAAATGCCGCCGTTATATTGGCTTAGAGTATCGGTTATCATTGGTAACCCGTACTTGAAAAAAGTGAGGCTGGCAAATTCTTCCCGTTGCAACACAACGGGTTTTTTGGTTAATGGAGAATTGAACAGCCTAACCAGGGTGGCACCGCGGGCATATGCGCGCTCGTCCCTTAGTGGGATGAGCGCATTTTTTTATTCAAAACTAATAATTATTCTTTATAGGAGGCAGATATGTCTGAACAAATACGATTTCAATTAGGTGAAGCGGATATCCCAAAATTTTGGTACAACATCAATGCCGATTCTCCGGTGCCGCCAACACCTGTATTAAACCCTCAAACTTTGGAACCGGTAACACCCGATTTTCTGGAAGTATTATTCCCAATGGATTTGATTCTACAGGAAATCAGCACAGAAAGGTATATTGAAATTCCTCAAGAAGTAAGGGAAGTTTATAAATTATGGAGACCTACTCCTCTATTGCGAGCGCGCAGGTTAGAAAAATTATTAGAGACTAATGCTCATATTTACTATAAGAATGAAGGGGTTTCCCCTCCAGGCAGCCATAAACCAAATACAGCGATTGCTCAGGCGTTTTTTAATAAAAAGTGCGGTGTTAAAGCCATGACCACCGAAACTGGCGCTGGACAATGGGGATCAGCTTTAGCTTTTGGATGTAATCTTTTTGATTTGGATCTCGAAGTTTATATGGTAAAAGTCTCATATAATCATAAACCTTACCGCAAAGTTTTTATGGAAACATTCGGTGCTCAAGTTTTTGCCAGCCCTACCGATCGAACCGATTATGGACGTGCAGTTTTAGCAAAGGATCCTGACAATCCAGGTTCA
>JAAZNS010000483.1 GCA_012798185.1 Chloroflexota bacterium
CAAAGATGCCAATGCTGAAATTCAAGATGCTGCCTGGACTTTTGTTAAATTTATGACCTCTAAGGAGAGTTCGATTTATTTATCCACACATACCGGTTATTTGCCGATATATACTGAAGCGTTCGAATGGCCAGAGTTGGCATCTTATATAAAAGAACATCCTAACCGGGGCGCAGCCATCGAAGGGCTCGACAACGCGGTTGCCATTCCCGAGTTTCCAGCCCTGGGCACCAGCGACGCTTCGCTGCGCAAGGCAGTACAAGCAGTGGAATTGGGCAGCGCCACACCGCAGGATGCTTTAAATGAAGCCAAAAGGACGGTGGATGCCACGATCAAGGAGCAAGGGGCAAATCAGTGAGTGAACACTGTTTAAAGTCTGTGGCGTGTGCTTTTTGCAGCTGCCACTGTACAGACATTGACATAGTAATACAGGACGGGAAGGTAACTAGAATATATCCGCCTTGCCCGGTGGCTGAAAAAGGGTTTCGAGTAGAGACGGACGATCCTCCGTCCCATGGCAGCGGCGGCGCGTATGCCTCAAATGCAGCCTGCATCGAGGAAATTTATAGAAGGCTGCGCGCCGCCAGATTGCCGCTGATATGGATTGGGAGTGGGATATCCTATGAAAACCAGCGCAGTGCAGTGAAACTGGCTAAAACGCTGTGTGCCTGCGTAGATACGCCCGCTTCAAAAAATGCTTTTGGCATCACCCGGGCGTATGCAGAAAGCGGCATGCATTGGCTGTCTCTTGGCGGATTGCAGGAGAAGGTGGATACACTGGTATTTTGGGGGTGCGATCTGGCTAGGAAATATCCCCGGTTTTGGGAAAGGTTTGTAAAGAATGGCAGGGTACAAAGACTTGTAAATGTCAATAGTCTTTTGCCTGCTGCTGATAATGAAGTTGTGTTAAACCTGCCCATTAACCCGCAGCTATGCCTGGAAATATTGACCCAGCTGCGCTTGATGAATAAGAATCAGGCCGTAGCAGCTTCGCCATTGCTGCATGCCTTATTTACAGCCATCCATGCTTCAAGGTATGGATGTTTCATCTTCGATCCAACTCAAAAGGCATGTCATCCTGTGACATTACGGCAGGCTTTTCAACTAATCCAGGAAATGAATGACACACGTGAAGAGCGTTGGTTTGGATTGTTGCTGGAGCGGGGAGTTAACGCCACCGGTGCCTCAACCGCATTATTGCTTGAAACAGGCTATCCGGGTGCGGTACGATTTGTTGAAAATTCTGCCAGGTTTTCCAGCCTGGAATGGTCGGCGGAATATTTAATTGATAATGAGGAGACCGATCTGGTGGTTCAGGTAGGACAGGTGGATTCTCAAATCCAGGATAAATTGATTGGAAAAATCGAGCAAAACCCTCAAAAGATGGGTTACATTGTACTGGATTCGAATCCCCCGGTGTCTGCGCAGGCTGCCTGGCTTCCGGTAAAACCGTTTGGCTTGAACAGCGGAGGAACTGCCTTGCGTATGGATGGCTTGCCCATTCCCATACGACCGGTTTTCGACAGCCCCGGATGGGAATTGACCGAGGCACTTGAACGCCTGGCAGGGGAGGTTTCATTATGATTTGCCTGAGCGGCGTAAAAATCATTGATCCGGCTAATCATATCGACGGCGATATTGGCGATTTATGGATTGAGGGAGATCGAATCGTCGCGGCTCCACCGGCACAGGATGGCGCCGAGATGATCGATGCGAGAGGCTGGATTGCTGCGCCCGGCGGTATTGAAATTCACAGTCATATCGCTGGTGCGCAAATGGCAATGGCACGTAAGTTTGCCGTGCGGGAAGATAGAATGGATGCCGGATTATTGCTGCCGCCCGCCCAGATCGCCCAGGCATATTTAAAGATGGGCTATACCACGGTCTTCGATGCTGCTATGTCGCCGATGTTGAGCAGGCTGACGCAAGATGACCTCAAAGCAATGCGAGGGCTGGATTGCGGTGCGTATACCCTGGTAAGTGAACAGATTTGCGTGGTCGATGCGATTAAAAAGCAGGACGACCAGGCGTTAAAGTCAGCGTTAGCCTGGCTGCTGACACGTTCGGGAGGTTATGCCCTCAAGCTGGTAAACCCTGGTGTGGGATTAGCATGGTGGATGGGAAAATTATTATCAAGCTTGGATGATGCCCTGGATGGTGATAGGCTCACGCAGCGGAGAATCATATTAGCCATTGCACAAGCTGCAAAAGAATTGAGCTTACCTCATCCCATCCATCTTCATGCCGGCAACTTGGGTCGACCTGGCAGCTGGCAGTCGTTTTGCGAAACGGTGCTGGCTCTGGAAGGATTGCCTGCACACCTATGCCATATTCAGTTTTATTGTTATGGCAAAGATGATAGAGGGCGTTCCTGTTCGGCTGCTGAACAAGTGGTGGAAACCATCGCTATGCGGGATAATTTGACTTTCGATGTGGGGCAGATCGTCTTTGGACCAGCGATGGCGTTAACTTGTGATTTGCAGCTGGTCGAATGGCTGCACCGTGTGGGGAGCGGTAAATGGACCTGCCGCCTGCTGGAGGGCGAAGGCGGTATGGGGCTGCTGCCTCTGGAATATAAAATCAAAGATCCTTCCAGCGCTGTGCAATGGGCGACCGGGTTGGAGTTATTGCTCCGTTTTCCCGATCCAACACGCCTCTTCTTATCGACCGACTATCCCAATGGCGGACCGTTCATTGCTTATCCGCGTATCATTTCCTGGCTGATGGATGGGGAGGCGCGTCAAAAAATGTTGGCGCAGGTGCATCCTTCTGCCAAATTGCGCACCAGCCTGGCGGATATCGACCGACAATACACCTTAACCGAGGTGGTGCAAATGACAAGCGCTGGTCCTGCCCGTGCATTGGGGCTGCAAGACCGGGGGCATTTGGGGGCAGGAGCACTGGCAGATATCCGCTGTTATCAACCCCAATCGGATATTGAAAACATGTTTGCCAACCCGATTTTAGTGATAAAACGTGGGCAGGTAGTGTTGCGAGACGGGCAATTAAAGTTGCCTTCCAGTGGCAACCACCTTTCAGTTGAGCCCGATTGGGATAAAGACCGTGAAGTAATTTTTAAAGAACAACTTCAGACAAACACCACGATTGATCCGCGTTACTTGGGCTGGCTTGAGCGTGGATTTCATGAAAACCGGGAGGTTATCCCATGCAGATAAATGGGGTGAATATCGAAGATACATTTGCCGAAGCCTTCCCGATGTGGATGACGCGCCTGATCATCACTGCCGATTCTTTGCATTGGGCGCAGGTAGCTGGGAATTACACCGCCGGACTAGCCATCTCGGTTGTGGGGTGCAGTTGCGAAGCTGGAATCGATACGATATTGCAGGAAACCGATACCCCGGATGGACGACCTGGTGTTGCTGTTTTGATTTTTGCCTTTACCCATGAGGCGCTGGAAAAAACACTGCTCACCCGAATTGGGCAGGCGGTGTTGACCACACCGACTACTGCCTGTTACAACGGTCTCGAAAGTGCTGATAGGGTTAAAACCGGCGCCAAAGTGCGGTATTTTGGTGACGGCTATCAAGCCAGTAAAATAATCGGCAGCAGGCGATTCTGGCGTATTCCTACTGCAGATGGCGAATTTGTGGTAGAAGAAGCGTTTGGTGTGGCTAAGGGGGTGGGCGGTGGAAATTTCTTAATCTTAGGAGAAAACCGTCTGGCAGCGCTAAAAGCTGCTGAAGCTGCCGCAGCTGCTATTGGTACTGCTCCGGGTGTGATTGCCCCGTTTCCGGGAGGAATTTGCCGCTCTCCCAGCAGACCAGGCTCGCGGTATAAGAACTTGCGCGCTTCTACCAATGCGGCGTTTTGTCCCACCATCCGCACCCGCTTGGAAAGCAAACTGCCCGAGAATGTCCAGGCAGCTTATGAAATCGTATTGGACGGCGTCTCAGAACAGGCGGTTGATAACGGCATGCGCCTTGGAATACTAGCTGCTTGTCTGCCGGGTGTCATCAAAATTACTGCCGGAAATTACGGCGGCAAGCTGGGTCCGTATCATTTTCATCTGCACCAGATATTAAAGGGGGAAACGGCATGAAAGTAATTCTTGAATTTCATCTGGATAATCATTTACCCCTGGATGCAGCATCGTTATTGCCTGATCGCATATTGGCGAGTTCTAAACCTGAGCTGGCTCGGACGCAGGTGAATTACGGAAATGAGACATATTGCCTTGGCGAACTTTGCAGGATAACCATTGAAGATCGTGGTCCGCACGCCTTGATTTTTACGGGCGATACACAGAACTTACACCGCGCTGGCTTTGGGTTGACAGTCGGAAGGCTGGAAATCCATGGATCGGTTGGTTCTTTAGCTGGGGCGGAGATGACCGGAGGAGAGTTGGAAATTAACGGCGACGCCGGCGACGGGTTAGGTGTGGCAATGCGTGCAGGTTTGATTCGAGTCAAAGGAAATGCCGGAGACCGCACTGGCGGCGCATATATTGGCGCTGAACGCGGCATGACAGGCGGTATGATTTTGGTAGAGGGCAATGCCGGCAATGAAACCGGCGAAAAAATGCGGCGCGGTTTGGTAGCGGTTGCCGGATCGGCAGGTGAACTGGCTGGTTTAGATATGCTCGCTGGCACCCTGCTGGTGGGCAAACGGCTGGGTAAATTAGCTGGATTGGGGATGAAGCGGGGCAGCCTGGTGGCGGATTCTTGTCCAACATTATTACCTTGTTTTTCCCAGGCATGCTGCATGGATTGGGTCTGGCTGCGTCTTTTGTTTTATGAATTGAGAAGTAAAAATTTCCCTGTACCAGAAGATTGGTTGAACAGTCCATTTACACGATGTACCGGTGATCATACCGAATTGGGAAGAGGAGAAATAATTCTTCATGAATTGTAAAGTTAATGAAACTGCTTGGAAGTTGTTTCAGAATGTCCTATCTGCTTGCCCTGATTTAGGGTGCTCTGCAGAAAGAATGGATTGCGGAGCATGGCTGATTGATGCAGGCGTGGATGCACCGGGTGGATTTGACGCCGGATTGAGAATGGCTGAATTAAGCACTGCCGGCATGGCACATCCAGCGATTATCCAAGGCAGTTTAAACGACATACCCTGGCCGGTTGTAAAAATATATAGTGACCATCCCAACCTGGCGTGTTTTCAAAGCCAGGCGGCTAATTGGCCGCTTCAGCTTGCTGATGGATTTGGGATGGGCTCCGGACCGGCATGTTTAAAAGGTGCCGCAGATAAAGTGCCCGGATTGGATTTTATCGATGACTCCGATTGTGCTGTGTTGATTTTAGAAGGCAGTGTTCTTCCCAATAATGAGGATTGCAAATCGATCGCCGCAGCATGTGAGGTACCCCCCGGGAGGCTGGGTATTATGGCAGCGCCCACTTCGAGCATAGCAGGAGTTGTGCAGATTGCTGCCCGCTCGGTTGAGATTGCCATGCATAAGCTGCACCATCTTGGGGTTAACCTGGATTATATCGTCTGCGGGACGGGCGCCTGCCCGATAGCACCCCCGGGTGGATCGGATATGGAAGCCCTGGGTAGGACTAATGATGCGATGATGTTCTCTGCCCAAGTATGGTTGTGCGCTGATAGCGATGACTCGATGTTTGAAAATCTGATCGATAGAATACCCGCCTCTGCCAGCCCTGCATATGGCAAACCCTTCCTGGAAACTTTGGAAGCAGCGGGTGGGTTTTATGGTGTCGATCCGAATATTTTTGCTCCGGCGGAAATTACCCTCGTCAATTTGAAATCTGGACGCATTTTCCACGCCGGGCAACGTGATGAGCCCCGTCTATCGGCTGCTTTATGGAATAAATGAGCAAAAATTCTGTGAAAATTGGCATTTTGGGTGATCCGAATTCCTGGCATAGCCAGAGATTATCTGCGGCTTTTCAAAAGCGGGGCATTGAACCAGTTTATTCAAAAATTACCCGGCTTGAAGCACACCTGGGCGCGCAATTAAGGGTCGCGGATGATAAAACCGACTTGAGCGCGTTGGATTTGCTGTTAGTAAGGGATGTGCCGGGTGGCTCGCTGGAACAGATTATTTACCGCATGGATGTTTTACACCAATTGGAGGATGGCGGCGTGCGGGTGGTCAACCGCCCCGGCACGATTGAAAAGATGGTGGATAAATACTATACATCTTCGCTGATGGCAAGAGCCGGATTGCGTGTTCCAGAAACGGTTGTCACTGAGAGGATTGGCGAAGCAATGCAGGCTTTCGAATGGCTGGGCAGGGATGTGGTGATCAAACCGCTCTTCGGCAGCCAGGGCATGGGCATGGTGCGGGTTACTGATGCCGAAGCAGCAAGGCGCGTATTTACAGCATTGGAATTGGGCAATTTTGTTTTCTACCTGCAGCAATTCATTCCTCATCAAAACCGGGATATCCGTGTCTTTATGATTGGCAATGAATGTGCCGCGGCGATGCTGCGCCAGGCTGATAACTGGAAAACAAATGTCGCTCAGGGAGCGACGCCGCTGCCGTTCGAATGCCCTGCTGAGATTATGCAAATATGCCAGAAGGCTGCCCAAGCACTAAGTGCAGATTACTGCGGTGTCGATTTGCTGCCCGGCGAGGATGGCAGCATTTATCTTTCCGAGGTGAATAGTATGCCCTCCTGGAAAGGTCTACAAACGGTGACTGAAATCGATATAGCCGACAGGCTGGTATCTCATATGTTGAAGACGGTTGGATGCTGACGAGAGACAAAATGAGGGTATTAATTTTAGGCGTTTCGACGCGGGCTATGGTTGAATCTGCAATTCGAGCTGGTTTTCGAGTGACCAGCCTGG
This sequence comes from Chloroflexota bacterium, assembly GCA_012798185.1. Taxonomy (GTDB): domain Bacteria; phylum Chloroflexota; class Anaerolineae; order Anaerolineales; family UBA4823; genus JAAZNS01. The sequence continues at coordinate 6,793 of JAAZNS010000483.1, forward strand.
ATTATTTTGCCGATTCCGACCAACCGGCAGAAGCGCATTGTCTCTCATTAACTCGGGATTTCAATCTGCTTCCCAATTTAAAGAACCTGGCGCGGGCGGCAAAATCCTTGCTTGATGATGCCGACGCGGTGGCGTTTGCGTCTGGCGTTGAAAATGAACCGCAGCTGGCACACTTGGCAGGACGGGAGAAGCTGCTGGGAAATTCTCCCCAGACGATTGAAGATATCCGGAACCCCCAAAAAATATCAGCCGCGCTCGAAGGCACTGGCATGCAAATTCCCGAAACCATTAGCGATGAATGTGAATTCCCCTCCTTAGATTCTGTGAAAGAACATGCCTGGCTGCGGAAAAATTTATTTAAGGGGGCTGGGGCTGGCGTGCAATTTTGGAATGGTCAATCACGCCTGAGGCGGGGTGAGATTCTGCAGCGGTTCATAAACGGTGTACTGGCTTCGGCAATATTCCTGGCAAATGGCAGGCATGCCAGCTTATTGGGGATGACCTTCCAATACGCTGGCGTTAAAGCCCTGCATGCCCGGCGATTTTGGTGGAGCGGTAATGTAGCGCCGTTTTTCTGCCCTCAAACAGCTCATATAATCGAAAAAGCTGCCCGTGCCCTAACGGCAAAGTTCGGTTTAGTAGGGATAAACGGCATCGATTTTATGATCAGCGATGGGTTGCTTTTTCTTTTGGAAGTAAATCCGCGCTATACCGCTTCGGTTGAACTATTTGAAATGGCTGCTGGGATAAATGCGTTCACATGGCACACCGGGGCTTGCCGAGGTGAACTGCCAGCGATCAAGCCACTTGCCGAAGGAAAGGAATATTGGGGCAAAGGCATTCTTTATGCCCAGCAGGATTTTTATGCGCCTGATACAGCCTCCTGGCAGGGGCGCGGTATTAAAGATATTCCCTATCGGCATGAGTTTATCCGGCGCGGTGCGCCGGTTTGCAGTGTGTTAGCCCATGCAGCTTCACCCTGTGCATGCTGGCAGGCGATTCTTTCGAAAGCACATATGCTGGAAATTGAAATGGCTCTGGAATTGACGAATGCATGAATCGTAAGGAGATATTGAAATTGAGACAAATGAACTAAATACTATGTACTTTTAATGGATTCGGGAAATCGTCCATTATCAACCAACATCATTACTATTATGGAGAGATTACTATGCAAACTAAAAATTTTAAAGGAAGAGATTTTCTTGCCGAAACAGATTTCACTCGTGAAGAAATTGATACTATCCTGTCGGTAGCTGAAGATTTGAAGCGCGAGCGCGCGAAAGGTGTACTTCATGACCAGTTACTGCGTTCGAAGACCCTGTTTATGATTTTTTACAACCAGTCATTACGGACGCGTAACTCATTCGAAGCCGGTATGACTCAGCTTGGCGGACATGCTCATTATCTCGACCCATCCAAGATATACACCCCTGCCATGGAAGGCAGGGAAGTGGCATATTCGACCGAGCGGGTAGCCGATGTAGCGCGTGTGCTCGACCGCATGGGCGACGCAATTGCCATCCGCTGTTATGGCGACCCGGTGGATTGGGAATATGGCGGGGCACATGCTATGCTGGAAGAATTTGCCCGCTGGTCGGATATTCCGGTGCTGAATATGGAAGATGATGTCTACCATCCATTTCAGGGATTAGCCGATGTGTTGACCGTCAAGGAAAAATTTGGCGGGTTTAAAGGCATCAAATTCACCATGTCTTGGGCGTATTCCCCCAGTGTACATAAACCGCGCGCTGTGCCGCAATCGGCGATTTTGTATGCCACGATGATGGGTATGGAAGTGACTTTGGCACACCCCAAAGGAATGGAACTGGACCCTAAAATTTTAGCCCAGTGCGAAGAGTATGCAAAAGTGCAGGGCGGGTCATTCCGAATCACGGATGATTTCAAAGGCGCTATGGAAGGCGCTCATGTCGTTTATCCGAAAGCCTGGTGTGCCACACCGATATTCCAGCCGCCAGTCGGTAAATCTGACCCCAAAGAAACTCAAGCCATTTTCGATATGCATAAAGATTGGATTTGTACTAAGGAGATCATGGATATCGCCGATAAAAATGCAATCTATTTGCACTGCCTGCCTTGCGACCGCGGTTATGAAGTGACCAACGAGGTCATCGATAAAACAAAAGGGAAAGGCTGGTTATCGGCTGCGTTCGATGAGGCGGAAAACCGGCTTCATGTTCAAAAAGCAGTGATGAGTCTGGTGATGCAGTAATAATAAAAAGGTGCTGACTGATGAAACAACGGGTTGCTCTCTACTTGCAGGATAAACACAATATGGCGTATGAGCTGGAGATGGCGCGCTACGCTGAAGATCGTGGATTTAGCGAAATATGGCAGGCAGATACCCGCTTGGCGCGCGACTGCATAGTGATGATGAGCGCCTTCTTGACCCATACCCGCCGTCTGCGCATCGGATCTGGTGTGCTTCCCATTTGGACACGGAACCCGGCAGTTATTGCTGCAACATGGAGCACTATGTGGGAACTGGGCGGTTTGGTGGATGGCAGAGGTCGCGTCATGCTGGGACTAGGAGCCTGGTGGGAGCCTATTGCCAGCCGGGTGGGGGTTACCCGCACTAAGCCGCTCAAAGCAGTCCGCGAATATGTGGAAGCGACGCGGCAATTGTTCACCATGCAAGAGGTGACTTACCAGGGTGAATTTATTCATCTGGATAAGGTCAAGCTGGATGTGGCTTATGGGAGTCCCACACCGCGTGATATTCCCATATACATTGGGGCAACGGGGGATCAAATGCTGATGCTCTCGGGAGAAATTTGTGACGGGGTAGTGCTAAATTACATGGTTTCGGTGGCGTATATTCAACACGCCATCAGTCTAGTAGAAAAAGGAGCTCAGAAAGCCGGGAAAACCCTGGCAGAGATCGATCTGCCGGAGTTGCTGGTTTGCAGTTTATCGGATGAGAATACAGGTGCTGCAATGGCTGAAGCTAAGAAATTGACTGCATATTATCTGGCGACCGAGCCGCACATTATGAAAGCCAGCCAGGTGGATGAAGAGCTGCTTGAAAGGGTGCAATCGATGGTGAGCTGGCCGGCAACTGAGGCGGATTACGAACGGGCTAGTAAAGTGATTCCGGATGAAGTAGTGCGCAAACTGATGGCGGTTGGCACTTCCCAAGAATGCCGGGAAAAGGTGCGTGAATACGTGGCGGCGGGTGTTACCTGTCCCATCCTATACCCGTTGATGGACGATATCAAAGCTGTGGTGGATGCGTTTGCGGATGGATTTTATATAAATA
>JAAZNS010000484.1 GCA_012798185.1 Chloroflexota bacterium
CACACTTTCACGGTATATCAGAAATCCAGATAATCCGCTGAGGATTTGTGAATATCCTCCAGTTTCTGGAGGCGGCTCCCAATAAGGGTCGCCGGCTTTGTTGACAGACATGGTTAACCGCGTGCCGGCTGGCGTTTCCACGCGTACGGTTTCAGCAGCCTGCGACTTGGAATATAACCATGTCCCCATCTGACGCAGGAGCTTACAATCTGTCTGCCCGATAGTGCGAACCATCATATCCGCATCCATTCCTGTCAAACGGAAATAAATACAGCCATTCATCAACGCCGCGTGCTGGGCAGATGAATAGCCTTGATATGACATTGCAAAATCGAACCACACTTCCGCTTTCGATGCCGCACCGACCAACGGTACTGAAACCGGATGCTTCGTTTCGAATTGGGCAGGGTATATAACCACGGTAGGAACACCCCCCACAGCAAAAACAGCTTGAGCGGTTGCCTCTACGACGCGCATATCCGCAGCGGTATCGGCACTGATCAATACCTGGTGTCCTCTTTCGATAGGTCGAATTCTGCGCACTAACCGGTATGCCGCACGAGCCAATTCAAATTCATATCGATTCGGACTACTGAAATTAAAAATATAATTCATAATAAATGATAAATTTCAACCCAGTTTAAAATTAATTTCAGTGTCTCACCGTTGATAAGAGGCTTTATACTACCATATTTTTACCAATAAATCGGGAAATTTATACACCGCACCAAGATTTCAAGTATTCCTGTTCGTTCATAGAACAACAGCTTGCGCTGCTGCAACTCCTGCCCCAAGTTCAAACCGATAGTCGCATTGCGCCAAAGCCACTTCAACAGCGCCGATAGTTGTCAGCACATCACCGATTTTTGCAGCGCCCATGTGCCCAATGCGGAAATATTCATTTTTTATCGCCGGGTGTAATCCCCCGGCTAAATAAGCCCCAGCGCGGGCTACACGCGGCAGGAAATCTGCACCAGAGATACCCTCAGGGTATCTTAAAGCAGTCATTGTGTTTGCAGCCCATTCTGGTTTTAGCGCAATTTGCTTCAGCCCCAACGCTGCTGCTCCGGCTTTGCATGCCGCGCTCAATAGACGATGGCGTTCGAAACGAGCCGGCATTCCCTCATCCAATATTTGTCGCAGGCTCACATTGAGCGCCTCGATTAAATTTACCGCTGGAGTGGCAAAATACGAGGGCTGACGGGCTTCGTAGGCTCGCATGACCGGCAGCCAGCTATTCCAATCGGCGTAATAATTCGCAACCGGTGTTTTTCGTTCCGCAAATACTTTCATTGCTTTGGGGCTGACCACAAACAACGCCAGCCCGGGCGGCACGCCGATTGCTTTTTGAGAAGCTGTCAGGGCAACATCAATTCCCCAGTCTGACATATGCAGCGCTTCACCTGCGATAGAGCAAACACCATCCACCACGCTCAAAGCGCCATAATGTGCTGCCAGATTGGCAATCCCCTGCACATCTGTAATAACGCCGGTAGATGTATCCACATGGGTCACAGTAACTAATTTATAAGCAGCTTTTTTCAAGGCATCATCGATTTCATCTAACGAAGGGCGAGCGCCAATGGGTGCAGAAATTTGGGTCACCTGCGCACCATAGCGGCTCAACAACGCGGCATAGCGGTCGCCAAAATATCCCGTATTGACCACCAATACACGGTCGCCGGTTTCCACCAGATTTGCCCCAACGGCATCCATGGCTAATGTGCCTGAGCCTGCCAATACAAAAGGCTGCCCATCTTCGCACAAAAACACACTGCGTAAACGTTCCAATGCCTGACCGAATGTTTCAATAAAATCAACAGCAACATGGCTGGAGGTGGGCGCACCCATGGCTGCCAGCACTGCAGGTTCGAATTCGATTGGCCCAGGTATCATGAGTAAAGTGCGGTTTTTCATAATCAGGATTCTTTCAAATTTGAATTGATTTTTGGGTAATTTTCAAACGCAACCAACAAACTATCTAAAAACAGTTTGAAAAATATCCATCATGGGTTATGTGAATAAAATTTACCATGTAAAATCTTATCGATTCAGTCACCCCCCTACATGGTTACGGCCTTCTTCTTTAGCACGGTACAGCGCTTGATCGGTTTTTTTAATCAGTGTCTCTAAAGTATCTTCTTTATCCAGGGCAGCCACTCCTACGCTGATGGTGACTTTAACCTGCCCGGTTTGTGTATTAAAGGTCAACTCGGATATGGATCTTCGCAGCCGTTCGGCGATCTGTATAGCTTGAGGCAATTCAGTTTCTGGCAACAGGGCAATAAATTCATCACCGCCGTACCTGCCAACCAAATCTACCTGGCGCAGCTCTTTAATAAACTCTGCGCTGACGCCCGCCAAAATCAGATCACCTGTCAGATGTCCGTAAGTATCGTTGATTTTTTTGAACAAATCGATATCCAGCAGCATTGCGCTTAGCGGGCGTCCAAAACGGTGAGCGCGCATTACTTCACGTTGAGCAAGTTCGAAAAATCCCCGGCGGTTATATAGTTTGGTTAAGGTATCGGTAACCGCTTGTTTCTGCACTGCAGCATGCAATTGTGCATTATTAATTGCAGTAGTTGCCATGGCAGCAAAGCTCACTAAAAGCTGCAAATCGGCTTCGGTAAAGGCATAACGGTGCGTGGAGCTTAATGAAATTGCCCCCAGGGTTTGCTCCCCCAGTATCAGCGGAGCTATGATCGTCGAGGCTGCCTGGCGATCATCAAGGAGTTCTTCATCATGGTGTTGTGTGACTTCGGCTTGAATATCATTGATCAGTAACGGTTTGCGCTCACGCACCGATCGTGAAGTCAGGCTGTTTTCCGCAATTGGCCGAAGAGTACGGATTCTCGGGTCGGTATAACCCTGTACAGCGCGTACCTGCAATTCTCCCGTTTCAGGGGCAATTAAATAAAGCATGCCTTTATCAGCGGGGATGGCATTCAGCGATTCGTCCAGGAACTGTCCCAATAAAGCCTCCAGATCTAACGTGGAAAGCAAAGCTGCTGCACCGCGCTGTATAGCTGCCAGTTCTGCTGTTTTTTGTTCTGCAATATTCAAAGCATTGACTTTAGCGAGTGCTAAAGCAATTTGACTAGCTGCCTGTTCGCTGAAAGTTATTTCTTGCTCGCTAAAGGTGCGCTCTTTCTCGAACGCAATAATTGCCACCCCTAATTTTTGCTGATCACCAATCAGCGGTAAATTAATTAAACTCCGGGCTTGAAGCTGTGCAGATAAACGCGGATTGAGATATATCGGCATATTGGCATATTCTACGATCAATGCCTTGCCAGAATTGAGCACTGTTGTCATCAAATTAAGCTCGGCTTGTTCGAACTGCAGAGTGCGCACAACTTGCCGCAAAGGACCTGAAGCAGCCACAGGCTTTGGTGATTCACGCGCTTCGTCCCATAATACCAATATACAGCTGTCGGCGTCGAATAACCTGCCCAGATGTTCAGTCAGCGTTTGTGGCGTATTTTGGTAATCGCGATCTTGTAAAGCAGCCCGGGTGATGAAATTAAGTAAG
>JAAZNS010000485.1 GCA_012798185.1 Chloroflexota bacterium
ACAGCCGGGTCATTAGGAAAAAGGTTATCGGAAATTGGCGCTGAATTACTGATAGAGACTCTTCCAGCTTACATTTCAAAATCCATTACCCCTAAAAAACAACCTGAGCAAGGAATAACCTATGCACCGATGCTAAAAAAGGAAGATGGAAGATTGGATTTTAATCAGCCGGCGCAAGATCTCGAACGCAAAATAAGGGCTTTTAATCCCTGGCCGGGAGCGTTTACCATTTGGCGGGGCAGCCCAATGAGGATATTAAAATCGCATGTTCTCGCATCAAAGGATGCTAAATCTAACTTTCTAAAAGCTGGCGCAACTACAGTAATCGATCAAAAGCCTGCTGTTAAAACCATCGATCACTTACTAATTTTGGATGAAATTCAACCTGCTGGGAAAAAGGTGATGGCGGGAAAGGTATTTCTTCAAGGAGCAAGAGGTTGGGGAAATGATATACTAGAATAAATATCAATTTTTGGAAATTTTCAATGTCAAATCAACCCAATATGTATCATATAACTTTACTTCGACACGGAGAATCCGAGGGAAATGCTAAGGGGTATCACCAAGGACAAACGAATTTTCCTCTTTCCCCTAAAGGCAGAGAACAAGCTGAAGCCCTTGCGCAATACTGGTTCCAGGAGCAAGTCACTTTCGATAAAATTATTTCCAGCCCATTATTACGCGCGCTTCAAACGGCAGAAATTATCGCGCAGCGATTAAATATGCCCATAGAACAAAATCCATTATGGATGGAGCGCGACGCGGGTATGGTTTCAGGGTTACATCATACAATTGCGCAGGAAAAGTATCCTGAGCCCGATCATGTGACGCCCTATGACCCATTTGGAATTAATGGCGAAAGTCAATGGGATGTGTATGTTCGCGCTGCAAAAGCCGTACAAGATTTACTGCGCCGTCCCCCTGGGAAATATTTAATCGTTTCTCATGGTGGATTACTGGATATGTTTATGTATGCCATTTTAGGCATTACCCCTCAAGCCAATTCAAATGGACCGCATTTTCAGTTTCAGAATACCGCTTACATAACCCTATTGTATTACCCGCCTACTCACTCATGGATTGTTAAAGGCGTAAACAATCATCCCCATTGGCAGGAAGAAGAGAATGATTGATCGTCCATTTTCGATTTTGAGTTTTGGCGCAGGAGCAATTGGTACCTACATAGGTGGAAGTTTAGCTTTAAATGGACATTCGGTTGTTTTCATCGATCAACCGCATATTGCAGATGAGATAAAAAAGCAGGGAATTAAACTAAATATCCATTCAAAAGAATTTTTTATCTCCGATCCCAAAATATATACCTCACTGCCAGAAGCATTATCCGGAAAAAAATTTGATTTCGCTCTTTTCGCTATAAAATCCTTCGATACTCAGGCTGCTATAAATCAATTAACATCCTATGCAAAGGATATACCACCATTATTATGTTTACAAAATGGCGTGGATAATGAAATTCTGTTAGAAAAATGTTTGGGGAAATCAAAAGTCATTGCCGGAACGGTAACAAGTGCAATAGGAAAAATGAGCGCCGGACATATTATTTTAGAAAAAAAAAGAGGCATCGGAATCTCCAGAGATCACGCGTTATCCAAAGATCTCCTGAAAATTTTCGCACAAACAGATTTAAATCCAAAGTTGTTTACGAACGCATTAGGTATGAAATGGTCAAAAATGATTACCAACTTAATGGCAAATGCTACCTCAGCGATTTTGGATATGAAGCCATATGATATCTATGCGCAGCTACCTTCCTGCCAAATTGAGGTCGCACAATTACGTGAAGCACTAAGCGTGATGAGCGCTCTCAATATACCTGTTGTCAATCTACCCGGAACACCCGTGAAATTCCTTGCATGGATTGTGAAGTATTTTCCCATACCGTTAATTTCTACCCTGCTTAAACAAATCATTGGCAAAGGCAGAGGCGAAAAAATGCCCTCTTTCCATATCGATTTATATAACCACAACCCGAAACTCGAAGTCGATTACCTGAATGGTGCAGTGGCGAGGTATGGAGAAAAAGCAGGCATTCCGACCCCAGTCAACCGGTGTTTGAATAATATATTAAATGATCTCTCATCGGGAAAACTGCCCCTTGATACATATCAAAAACAACCAATACGCTTATTAGAATCTATTAATCAAACTCTTAAAGGTTGATTATTCTGCCTTCCGGCGGTATGATGGCACTGATACGTGAAAACTATTAAGGAGAAAGCAATGACTCTGATTGCACGCATTATTAAAATATTCGTATTACTAATTTTAATCCTATTAATCATTTCAGGGTGCGCTGCCCCTACACCAGTAGAGGTAATCGTTACACAGCTTGTCCCTCAAACTGTCATTGTTACCCAAATAGTCACCAGGGAAGTGACATCTGTTCCATCTCCAACCACCCTGCCAGAAATAACACCTACCTCTACCTCTGCTGTTGCGAATTTTGATTTCTACTACCCATTCCCTAATACAGATTGCGGGTTATCGATAGTTCATGTCGGTGATAAAGTATATGTTAGTTATGGCGGCACGTCGAACGCATTACGCCGAACTCCAGATTCGAGATTCCCAACGAATATAATCGGTTACGCTATTCAAGGAGAAGTTCTGGATGTTGTTGGGGGTCCAGAATGTAATTATGGTCTGGTTATGTGGAAAGTGAAAACATCTTATGGGTTGACCGGCTGGACTGCTGAAGGAAACGGCACAGATTTCTGGTTGATTCCAACGGATTAATTCAATTGCATATTCTTTCTATTTAACAATCCCATAGAACAACGGCA
>JAAZNS010000486.1 GCA_012798185.1 Chloroflexota bacterium
AAACGGATTGATAATAGTGTAAATTGCATTTCAGTAACCAACCAGCAAGATATCGATCAGATCGCTGGTAAAATTTTAACAATTATTGATAGTGTATAATATTCATATTGAGTCAATTGCCAAAGGAAATTTACCGAAAACCTGATGGTAAACCAGAATCTTTCTAATCGGATAAGCGTCATAACCGGCGCATCCAGGGGAATCGGAAGAGCTATTGCGATTGAATTAGCTCTGCAGGGTGCTGCCGTGGTAGTTAATTATCATAAATCAGTCGAATCAGCTAATGAAGTGGTTTCATACATTACAAGTAATGGTGGAAAAGCACTATCCTTTCAAGCTAATGTTGCAGAATTTGATCAAGCAGCTAATTTAATAAAATTCACCATTGAGAATCTGGGTGGTATCGATATCCTGGTAAATAATGCTGGAATTACACGCGATAATTTAATTATGATGATGTCTGAAAATGATTGGGATACAGTGCAGGATATCAATTTAAAAAGTGCGTTCAATTGCTCAAAACCAGCGGTTCGGTATATGATGCGGAAACGCTATGGAAGGATTATTAATATCACTTCAGTATCTGGCCAAATTGGTAATGCCGGTCAGACGAATTATTCCGCATCGAAAGCAGGGCAAATTGGCTTTACGAAAGCCCTGGCTAGAGAAGTGGCTTCTCGGAATATTACAGTAAACGCCATCGCAGCTGGATATATCGATACTGACATCTGGAAAAATGTATCACAAGAAATGCAGCAAGCTGCACTTTCTTTGATTCCAATAGGAAGAAAAGGTTTACCAGAAGAAATCGCCTATGCAGTTGCTTTCCTGGCATCTGATCGTGCTTCATACATAACTGGTCAGGTGCTTGGTGTCGATGGCGGCATGACGATGATATAACATGCAGCATTGGAGTGAGTATGGTTAAAGGAAAAACTACTATCGCACCTGATGTCCTTCATACAGTAGCCCGGTTGACGACTTTAAACGTTGAAGGCGTCAGCCGAATGTGCCTTTCCCCTTCAGGGGTAAAACGTTATTTTACTCGCGGTTTCCGAGATGGCGTTCGAATTCTTCTTGAAAATGATATTGTATATGCAGACCTTTATGTTGTCTTGAAACACAATACCAATGTAAGAGAAGTCAGCCATATTATTCAGCAACAAGTAGCTCGCGCTTTAACTGAAACAGTTGGAATGCAAGTTGGACGGGTTAATATCCATATTGAAGATATCGATTATCCTGAGAGAATAAAGGCATAGAGTTATTTATGAAAACACGGACCAGGGCGCGCAGCATTGCCCTGCAAGCACTTTACGAAATCGATATTACGGGTCACGATCCCGGCTGGGTTTGGGAAGAGCGCATTGCTGAAGATTCTCTGGATGAGAAATTAGCTATTTTCGCTCGTCAAATTATATTTGGGATATTTCCTATTAGGGATATATTAGACGAATTCATCGCTAAACACGCTCCCGAATGGCCTCTTGATCAGGTAGCAACAATAGATCGCAATATTATTCGCATTGCATTATGGGAATTTGCTGTATACCAAAAAACCCCCTTGAAAGTTGCGATTAATGAAGCCGTTGAATTGGCTAAAGTATATGGATCAGATAGCACGCCGCGGTTTGTAAATGGTGTTTTGGGAAGCCTGGCAAATTTCGAAAATGAAATTCAACAATCTTTAAGTGGATTTTCAGAAACAAAAAACACAAAAGGGGATAATAAATAGAAAAACATAATATGGAAATTCTTGGCATTGGACCCCTTGAGCTCTTTTTTATTATTGTGATTGCTTTGATTGTACTTGGCCCGAAAGATATGGTTAAAGCTGGAAAAACAATTGGTAAATTTCTTCGGAAAATTGTTACCTCCCCAAGCTGGCATTCCATTCAACAAGCTTCTCGTGAATTAAAACATTTACCTAATAAACTGATGAACGAAGCTGGCTTAAATGAAATTGAAAAGCAACTAGGTCTTGAAGAAATCAATAAAGAAATTACTAATATTAAACATGATATTTCTGATTGGACTACACCTCCAGCCACCACCCAAACCGGTGAGTTATTACACGAAAAAAAAGATGAGATTAATAACGAAATCACTCCTCCTGGTGAAAATCCTTCTAATAACAATATTCCGTCATAAGCCAAATCCGATTCTTAGATAATCCTATGCACAAATATCTGATAGCAATTTGGAGAATTATCTCTGCCCCATTTCGATTTTTCCGTTGGTTGTTTAGAATTATTTTTCTATGGCTATCAAAGATTTTTTCCGAGATCCACCTGTTTTTAACTGAAGAACCAGAAGATGAACCGTTGCCTGATACTTTAGCGAAAACATTTGAAAATCCAACGGGTTTATTCTTTCATATCGATGCACTTCGAAAACATTTATTGCGATCGATTATCTTTCTGGTGATCACTACTTCTTTTTCCTTTGTATATACAAAACAAATCATCGAAATTCTTGCCCAACCGGTTGGCGGTTTAGAGGCATTGCGCGCAATCGATATCACAGAACCAATCGGTGTTTTCATGCGCGTAGCACTTCTATGCGGATTTGCCCTTGCCTTACCTTATATTGCTTTGGAATTATGGCTATTTGCAGCTCCTGGGTTAAAACGGAAATCTAGAATTTTTAGTTTATTTGCGATCCCAATATTAACCATATTCTTTATTGCTGGAATGGCATTTGCTTACTATGTAATGCTGCCCACAGCAATTCCATTCTTATCCAATTTCATGGGAATGAACACCGAACTACGGCCTTCCACCTATATAAAATTCGTTTCAGGGGTCATGTTTTGGATTGGAATTGCTTTTGAGTTTCCTTTAGTCATATACGTTTTGGCATTGATCCGATTAGTAAATGCAAAACAATTACTTAACCAATGGCGACTTGCAGTTGTTATTATAGCCATTTCAGCAGCAGCAATAACTCCTACTGTCGATCCGGTTAATATGAGTATTGTAATGGGACCAATGATTGTGCTATATTTTATTAGTATAGGACTGGCATTTATTGCTCAACGCCAAAAAACATGAAGATTTTGCCATGTAACATTAATCAGAGTAATGTCGAATTACTGGCAATTTTAAAAATTCAAACCCATCGATATAAGCTTCCATCGAACCCAAAACAATCAATAAACAATAATAACAGCTCAGGCTGTGGTGAAGGAGCTCTGTTAAGGATTTTATGCGTGCTTAGCATCCATTAAAGTATGGCAACTCACCCAAGCTTGCTAAGATATCTTTAAATATTTTTATGTAATATGAGGATTTCTTCTCATTGAAGATATTTCTCTTGAAGGGAGGAAGAGCGGCGTATTTTTCTAATAGCTAAAACCATATCATTGCTCGAATTTGAGCACCAGGAAAAATCTAACCTATTATTCGCCAAAGGAGATTTCCTATGAAAGACCGAGTGGGCATTATTGGCATAGGATGGTCTGGATTTCAACCAACTAGCCCAGGCTTATCCTATAAGGAAATGATTTACCACGCTGCTTCCCGCGCCTATAATGATGCTTGCATTGATCCTCGGCGAGACGTTGACAGCTTTATAACATTAGCTGAAGATTTCAATGAAGGTACCAGTATTTTCGATGAGTATACGCCGGATCAAATCGGCGCAGCTTTGAAACCCGTTCATACCATCACAGGAGACGGAATTCATGGTTTATCCACAGCAATGATGCTTATACTTACCGGTCAAAGCAATGTCGTCGTCGTTGAAGCCCACAGTAAAGCATCGAACATCATAACAGAACCATTTATCAATGCCTATGCGCAAGACCCGATACACAACCGGCCATTACGGCTTTCGTCTTATTTTATTGCTGGTATGGAAATGACGCGCTATCTATACGAAACCGGAACTTCTTCCGAGCAATGCGCTGCAGTCGTTGTCAAAAATCGGGCAAATGCGCTAAATAATCCTTCCGCACCATATGGCGGTTATTTCACATTATCTGAAATTTTATCTGGTGAGTCAATTGCATATCCATTAAGTATCCATGAATGCGCACATTTTTCTGATGGCGCTATCGTATTAGTTATTGCTTCTGAAAAATATGCACTGGCACTTAGTCCCCACCCAATTTGGATTTTGGGTATTGGCTGGTGTAATGATTCTCCCGCATTAGAATCCCGTAATTGGGGTCAACTGCCCTACGTTACACGATCCGCTCAAATGGCATTTCGTCAAGCAGGGATTAATAACCCGCTAAGCGCGATCGATTTTGCCGAGGTAGATGATTTATTTGCCTATAAAGAACTTCAAACATTAGAAGCACTTGGTTTCTTTCAACCCGGAGAAGCGGGCGCCTTAACTTTGGAGGGTTTCACAAATCTATCAGGTGAATTCCCGGTAAATGTTTCTGGCTGTTGCCTGGGTGGAGGAAATTTATTGGATGCCAATGGGCTGGCGCGTGTTCTCGAAGTGGTGCTGCAATTACGCGGTGAAGCAGGATCAAGACAAATTCAAGATGCGGAAATCGGCTTGGCTCAATCCTGGCGTGGTCTACCTACTACGAGCTGTGCAGTAACCATCTTGGGTGGTTGAGTTAGGAGGTAAATGAAATGGCTATGCGTAAAGTGGCTGTAATTGGGGCGGGTATGACCAAATTCGTCCGCCGTGCTCAAGAAACCCCAAAAGAATTGTCTTGGCAGGCTTCTCATATGGCGCTGGAATCATGTGAAATGTCACTGCAGGATATCGAAGCGGTTTGCCTTGGAACTGCCCCAGACGTTTTTGATGGTGTACATTTCAATGGAGAATATCTCTGCGATGGTGCAGGAGGCTGGGGGAAACCTTATATGCGTTCTTACGTTGGCGGGGGCACCGGAGTTTTCGTTCCCATCCAGGGTTGGTATCACATCGCTTCTGGAATGTTCGATACTTGCCTGGTTGTCGCTGAGGAAAAAATGTCCAGTTATTACCCGCATGCCCAGGCTGGATTTTTAACTATATTCGATCATACAACCGAACGCCCATTAAAACCCAATCTGTTGTGGATTTTTGCCCTGGAAATGAACAGATACATGTCAACCTATGGGATTTCCAAAGAGGATATTGCTCAGGTTTCAGTACTCCATAAGCGAAACGCTGCGAAAAATCCTTGCGCATTATTGGGAGATGAAAAAATCACCTTGGAGGATGTGCTGAATTCAGAAATACTTGCTTATCCTGTTCAAAGATTAGATGTAAGCCCGGTCAGTGATGGAGCTGTTGCACTGGTATTGGCAGCAGAACATATAGCCCGCCGGTACACCGATAAACCAGTTTGGATTGAAGGTGTAGGGTGGCATCTGGATACCTCTTATTGGACTAACCGAGATCTTTCATATCCCCGATACGTTGAATGTGCCGCACGGATGGCTTATGATATGGCAGGGATTAAAGAACCTCGCAAGGAAATTCATATTGTCGAACCGTATGACCCATTCGATTACAAGGCACTTCATCACCTGGAAGGTTTGTTATTGGCAGACCGAGGAAAAGCACCCGATCTTTATGCAGACGGCACAGCCGCTATCGATGGAAATATGCCAATCTGTCCCTCTGGAGGTCTGCTGGGGGTTGGAAATCCTATTGCAGCAGCGGGTTTGATGAAGGTTGCAGAATTATTTTGGCAGCTTCGTGGAGAAGCTGGTGCCCGCCAGGTACCTGGATATCCAAAACGCGGCTTAGCACAAGCTTGGGGAGATTTAATGCAAGTAGGCACCGTCATCATTTTAGGCAGATAAAACTCAGGAGGACAGTGATGAATAAAAATCCTGCAATATTCAAGGGGACTCCATTATCTGAAAACGATTTTACCAACGGTAATATTTTGTTTATAACCGACACCCTCAACGGAAAATTCGGATGGGATACTGGAATTGCTATTGGAAAATATCTAGAGGGCTTGAAAAATGGCGTGATTTACGGAGTGTATTGTGCTAAGTGCAGAAAAACGGTAGTTCCTCCCAGAGTGGTGTGTGAATGGTGTTTTCGTCCAATGACACATTTCGTTCCGTTGAAAGATACCGGTACTGTGAATACATTTTCAATTTGTTATGTCACCTGGGATGTTAAACGTATAAAAACCCCCGAGATACCAGCTGTAATTGAAATCGATGGCGCATCACCTCACCATGGGATTTTGCATAAACTGGGCGAAGTTGCACCAGACCAGGTAATAATTGGAATGCGGGTTAAAGCAGTCTGGAAACCAATCAATGAACGAATTGGTTCAATTACCGATATCGCATATTTCAAACCGATAAAGGAGTAACCGTCATGTCATTATTAATCCGTGATACCCAGGCTCCCGAAAAATGGTTCGATGAGTTCCCGGTTATGAATCGTTACACTTATGGCTTAGCTGGAGAAAGATTTTATCGGGCAATCAAAGATTCAGGGCAAATATTTGGCACCCGTTGCTATAATTGCCACATCACTTATGTTCCAGCAAGGATATTTTGTGAAAGGTGTTTTACAGAACTCACCGATTGGATTGACGTCGGTGCTATAGGAGAATTATATACATTTACCCTTCTCTATAAAAATTTGGATGGATCAATAAATGAAAACCCTATTCCTGTTGGGTTTGTTAAAATTGCGGACGGTGGTTTGATTCATCTGTTAGGTGAAATGAATCCTGAAGAGATAACCATAGGAATGAAATTAAAAGCCAAATTTAAACCAAAAAGGGATAGAATTGGTTCAATAACTGATATTCAATTCTTCATCCCTGTAAAATAAACACGGATGGGGTTGTCAAAATAATTAAAAATGTCATGTTTCACATGGTGTGTCTAACGAAGCGGAGAGGATTATCAAAATTTAAATTGAAAATGGTTTTTTCTTCGCTTTGAGTTCCAAATTTCTTTAAAAGACAGCCCCAACACTCTTTAAATGGCATTATTTATGCATCGAATTCGGGAGACAAGAATATTAATTGGATTGTGTATACCCAAAAATATTACTTTTAATATAAAATAATGCATTGTGCAAAACCAAAATATTCATCAACTCGGTCCCTTGATTGCTAAATATAAAGATCGCCAGTTTTCATGGAGTGATCTGTTTTCATTATTTATTCCAGGCTTTTTAGCTTTTTCGATACCAGCCGTATACGCGTTATTCCTGGCATATTACGCTTATACGAATTACGGAAAAGCTGCTGCAATATCTTGGATTGTTCCCTGGCTAATTATTTCAACAGTTGCTTTTATTATCTTTATCGTTCTGATTTTATATCGAATTTCAGTCTCAAAACGATATATTGCCATCCATAATAATGGGATATATATCTCGTTACGTAAGAAGTATTGTTTACTTTGGGATCAAATATCCGGTATTTCTTCAGAAATTATTCAAAGAAAATTTCTATTTTTAAAATCAAATCTAGCTTTTAAAGCAATTATCTATACAATAAACCGCGATAAAATCAAATTGAATCCCAATATTAATCATTTATCAGGGTTTATTTCTCGTTTCAAAAAAATATACTATCCTATTATCAACCCCATAATCGAACAAAATTTATTAAAAGGTAAAAACATATACTTCGGAAAAGTAAGTATTGACCGTGATTTTTTTATTGTAGATCACAATAAGGTTCAATGGTCTCTGATAAATCAGGTTACTATCCAGAATGGACGCCTGATAGTAGAATTAACCGATCATAATAAAATCAAGATTCCCACTTCAAAAATCCAAAATATCGAGTTACTCCTTGCATTGATCAAACAAGGGGATAATATAATAATGTAAAAAATGCTGTTATGCATAAAAATTCCTTACATGAGAAGCATAATGCTATGAAAATAAAACACATTCGCCTGGCTCTAATCATTTGCATCTTATTATCAGTTTGTGTTGGCTGTGAAATCAATGTAATCCCGATGACAACACCCATTCCTGAAAAAACACAAACATCTTCCGAACCAACTCTGTTATCAACGGAACCTCAAGCAGAAATTAGTTTTGAAGTGCAGGTTCCTGGTGATACATCAGAGGATGATCGAGTTTATTTAAGCATTATGGATGAAGTAACCGGACTGGCGTTAAATGCACAAAACATACCCATGGAATTTGTTGATGCGCAGCATTATGTTTATAAAATGAGTTTTCCTTTAGGATCTGTAATTAAATATCGATATTTACGTCAGGGAGAAGAAATTTTCGCTCAAGAACATATTTCCGATGGCAGGCCAGTGCGATATCTGATCTTTTATGTAACAGCACCTGCAACCGTTCAAGATGTAGTTTCTCGATGGACAGATACAGAGTTTCATGGCGCAACTGGAAGAATCATGGGGGAAGTTACCGATCAAAACAGTAACCAACCATTAGCAGGCTTGCTGGTTACTGCTGGCGGTGCCCAAACACTTACCACATCCGATGGTTCATTTTTATTGGAAGGTCTGCCTCCAGGAACGCATAACCTTGTTGTTTATTCACTCGACGGAGCGTATCGTACATTCCAGCAGGGAGCTACTGTAGCTGCCGATTCAACAACGCCAACACCAATACAGGTTTCTGCTGCGCCAATGACAAAGTTGGTGTTTGTTGTCTCAATGCCAGAGAATACAATACCTGCCGTTCCAATAAGGATGGCAGGGAATTTATTACAATTTGGAAATACCTTTGCCGATTTATCCGGAGGGATCAGTACTTTAGCTTCACGAATGCCAACCCTGACTATGCTGCCCGATAAACGCTATTCGATAACGATATCACTGCCAGCCGGCGCTGATATCCGCTATCTCTATACAATGGGGGATGGTATATGGAATACCGAATTAACAGCAGAGGGTAAACCAAACATAAGACAATTAATTGTCCCTGAAGAATCGAAAATTATCGAAGAAAGTGTTAAAACCTGGAATAGTTCCAATGCTTCTCCGATCACCTTTGATTTAACTGTTCCGGAAAATACACCTGCCGAAGATTTTATATCGATCCAATTTCGCCTGGTTTACGGTTGGACTGAACCAATACCCATGTGGCGTTTGGGCCCTAATCGCTGGGCATACATTCTTAATAGTCCGCAGCACATCATTGGGGATATCAGTTATCGATACTGCCGTAATAACCAATGCGGTTCTGCTGATGATGCTCAAACAATGGGAAGTTTAACTTTAGGCTTCCCGGTGAAACTTAGCAACACACCTCAAACAATTACCGATAATATCCCAAATTGGGCATGGATAGGCAGCACTGGTGATTCTGTATCAGTAAATACTACTGATATTAAATCGAGAGGAAATTTTATAGCAGGAATAGAATTTTCCGCTTATTATCATCCCTCCTGGACACCTCTATTGACCACCACGCTGAAAGATATGAGTACAATCCACAATAATTGGATCATTTTAGACCCCTCCTGGTCATCAACACGTAACAATCCTGCTGTGTTCGAAACCGTTACTGGCCAAGACCCGCTGTGGATTGATACGGTAAATGAAATATCCGAAATCCGAAATCAAAACTTAAATGTTGCGCTTTTCCCGGTTATTAAAACAGATATGGAATGGGCTGACTGGTGGACAGAAGCAGAGCGAAGCTATTTCTGGTGGCAGGTTTGGTTCGAACATTATCAAGACTTTATCATAAATTATGCGGATATGGCATCCCGAGCAAATGCCCAAGCAATAATTTTAGGTGGGGATTGGCTGGAACCTGCTCTACCTAAAGGCACATTATCTGATGGCACACCTTCAGGCGTTCCAGAGGATGCTGAAATCCGCTGGAGAAATTTAATTGAACAAGTAAGACTCCATTATAATGGTCCAATTTTCTGGGCTCTTTCATACGATCAGGCAGTTAAAAACCCACCGCCATTTTTAGATAAAGTCGATGCATTGTATTTATTATGGTCGGTTCGTCTTTCGGATAATACAAATGCCACCGTAGGAGAGCTTCAAACCGAAATTGTCCGCCTGATCGATAATGGACTTCTTCCTCTTCAGGCAGTATTTCGAAAACCACTGGTTATTGGGCTGGCATACCCTTCTGTTGATGGTGCAGTCAAAGGATGCGCACCAGCTTCGGATGGAGGCTGCTATGATTTCAACGCTTTATCCAGACCCAATTTAGATATCCCGGAAATTTCTTTGGATTTACAAGAGCAAGTAGATATTTACAACGCAATGCTGAACGCTATTAACCAGCGCGCCTGGATATCCGGCATCGTGTCGCGAGGATATTACCCACCTGCAAAATTACAGGACAAATCGAATTCCATCCATGGCAAACCTGTAGAAGAATTACTGGCTAATTGGTTCCCGATTTTATTATTTTCGCCCGCTCAATAATTAACCCAATGTATGGAGCCCCCAGAAATTGCCGGCATGATGTTTACTTCATCTCCATCCTTTAATATATG
This sequence comes from Chloroflexota bacterium, assembly GCA_012798185.1. Classification (GTDB taxonomy): domain Bacteria; phylum Chloroflexota; class Anaerolineae; order Anaerolineales; family UBA4823; genus JAAZNS01. The sequence continues at coordinate 10,391 of JAAZNS010000486.1, forward strand.
TTCGATACTCGCCACCCTACCATTGACTGCAAACAATAAAGAATCTACATTTATTGAAATATTTAGATAAGATAATAAAAAATTAATAGAACTTCCCTCGGGAAGTTCTATTTTTAACTGATTTATTCGTTTATTTTCATCCCTAAGTTCAAGTATTGTATGCAGATGGACGTTGATAACCATAAATATTGAATATATGGAATTAATTATGCGGTTTCACTCCCAATTAAATAGGGAATCCAGGTCTTCATCTTTCACGTCAAATACCGCATTATGCGGTGGGACTGGTTCCGTTGTCATCCATTCTGGAAGTCGATCGTCTTTGGCGGTGAATCCTGCTCGTCTATTGAATTCTCTTTCCAGACTCAATGTTCGTTTTCCTAATACCTGCAAATAGTCTTCATTTACATCCCATCCGTATCTGGCATTGATTAAATCTTTAACAGATTGAGGTGAGGCGCCAAATCCAAATCCTGCGAAAATGCAGGCGCCTAAAGAGTCATATCCTGCCATGTTTATTTGACTTGCGCGAGATATTGCTACCTGAACATTAGGATCCAAATGATCCACTTTAGCGCGGATAGTCAATCCACAAGTATGATCTGCACCTTGAGGTGTTGTGGCGTAAGTTACACCTGTGCCTTTTATTGCACGGGGTTCATAACCCGACATAGCTTGGTTTTTCACGATTGGCACGCGCTTGACACCCAATACTTTTCCTGTAATTCCTGCGCCGCTGCCAATGATTCTGCCTAAAGGAGTGTTTTTCCTAATTTCCTCAACTAATTTTTGGGCAGCATCACCATCGCCAAATCGCATCAATCCTGCTTCCGCAGCAACTCCTAGTGCAGCGCCTATTTCAATTGAATCCAGACCTAAATCATTAATCTCCCAATTAAGTCTGGCAATAGTATCTAAATTACTTATCCCCAAATTAGAACCTACTAATGCAATTGTTTCATATTCCAGTGGCGCGACAATCTTTTTCCCATTGGCATCTCCGAAAATATTAGAGCACCGGATCGTGCACCCTGCCATACATGCATGCGTGGGATTACTTTCTCCACCCCTTTCTATTAACAGGTTCCGCATATATTCACCGGATATTTTCTCAACATCTTCGAACTGCCCACTTGAAAAATTCCGGGTCGGCATTCCCCCAAAGCCATTCGACATTCTCGGCATCGCAGCAGTTCCATAATCCGCATATACTTTGGTTTGCGGTTGATTCATCAATGCTTGGGTGTAAATTTTTTGAGCCTGCCGAAATGCTTCAGGATTTTTAAGAAGCGGTTTATTTGTTCCTGCTGCATCAAATATAATCGCTTTTATCTTTTTCGATCCCATGACTGCACCCAATCCGCCGCGTGCAGCAATCCTGGAAGGTTCTTTATCTTTATCCAGGTTTTGAATTCCGGCTGAAAATAATTCCCGCTCACCCCCAGGACCAATCAAGGCAATTCCAATTTTATCTCCATACCTTTGGATCAATTTTTTAGCTGAATCGTATACACCCAAACCTGCAATGTCCCCCGCATTTTCAAACCTAGCACCATCTTTATCTAAATAAAGGATCTGCCAATCATTATCCAAGGGAAAACCCTCAAGGATCAGGGCTTTTATCCCTAAACAAGCCATAGTCAAACCCGTTGAACCTCCAGCATTGGCTTCTTTAATTCCTCCCGTCAATGGGCTTTTACCACCAATTGAAATACGGTCACAACTGGAAAGCATATGCCCAACCAAAAGTCCCGGAGCAAATATTAACTTATTTCTTGGGCCCAAAGGTTCGCAGACAGCTTGAACTTCATCAACGAGAATTTGTGCGGATAATCCCCGTCCCCCAAGTTTTTCCCAATGGTCAGGAACGTCCTCTTTGTTCAAGGTCTTTTTCTGCATATTGACGCGCCAAATCATCATCTACCTACTCCATACTATTATTCTATTAATATCACATTCCTATTTACAAACTTCCTTAAGCGATTCTCTGAAAATATCTAACGCTTTAAATATCTCACTTTCTGACACAACCAATGGGGGAATCCAACGAATTGTGTTATCCCAAGGACCGCAGGAAATCAGGATAAAATTCCTATCCAAGCAAGCATGGATCAATGCCTTTGCAGTTGCTTTATCGGGTTTTCGCGATGAAGTTCTAATTTCCGTTCCAATCATTAACCCTTTTCCTCGGATGTCAGCTATGATTGGGTACTCTTCCTGAAGCTTGCGTAAACCCGTAACTAACTGCTCGCCTCGTTGTTGTGCATTAAGGATTAATTTTTCATCTTTTATCGCCTTGAGTGTTGCCACTGCAGCAGCCACAGCTACGGCATTGCCTCCATATGTTCCGCCATGAGAACCAGGTGTCCATTTTTTCATCAGATCCATCGGGCTGAAAACACCAGCTAAAGGCATCCCGGAGGCAATTCCCTTAGCAACCGTCATGATATCTGGTTGAATGCCAAAGTGCTCGATGGCAAACCATTTTCCAGTTCTGCCTACTCCCGATTGTACTTCATCAGCAATCAGCAGAATCCCGTTGCGGTCACATATTTCACGCAAACCTTTCATGAAACTTACAGGGGGAACTACATATCCCCCTTCACCTAAAACCGGTTCAATTAAAATCGCAGCCGTTTCTTCTGGAGACGTTTGCGTCAATAACAATAGTTCCAATTCTTCCAGACACCATTGACTGGTTTTTTCCTCATCCCACCCATATCTGAAAGCATATGGATAAGGTGCGACGAAGACACCCGCCATGAGAGGCTGATATCCGGAACGATAGATTGTTTTCGATGTTGTTAATGACATAGTCCCAACAGTTCGCCCATGAAAACTGCCCTGGAAAACAATAATATTCGGTTTACCCGTTGCCTGACGGGCTAATTTTACTGCCCCCTCCACAGATTCCGCACCTGAATTGGTGAAGAAAAATCCATCAATATTCGATGGAACAATCGGTTTTAATTCTTCAACCAATTCTAATAATGGCTTATGCCGGATAA
>JAAZNS010000487.1 GCA_012798185.1 Chloroflexota bacterium
CCCGTATAATAAATCTTCCATACCGGATCGGAAGAAAGTAATTTGGCTTCAACACCGCTGCCGCCCGAAGTATACGGGCTTTCATCTGCCCCAAGATCGGGAGCAGCGCCCAAAGGACGCGGATCATCATCAATATCACGGATCTCACCTATATCGATCCCGGCGTCTACTGCGGCTGACTCTGCGGTGAGGTGGTAGCCATCCGCGGCAAAAGCAGGCGGACCAGTGATGGGCGAAAGATCGGTGAGACCCCATGCGCCAGCGTTTAATGTCGGTGTGATGACATCGTAACGCAGCACATGATCTAAAGTTACATAGTCGTGTTGCCGCTCAATGCCGATGGTTCCGCTGTATATAATCGTATTAGTGAAGAATGTATTACCCATCATTTGATAAATCATGCTGCCATCACCGCCAGTATTGTTTGCCACGGTAAGGTGCGTAAAGGATACGGGTGTATTGCTGTAACGGTAGAAATATATAGCACTTCCAACACCTGTAACAGTGTTTTCCAAAAAAGCCATATTATGGTAGTTGATCTTGATATTAGCGCTATATTGCGGAATCGAGTACAATCCACCGCCCTCAGCAGCCGAATTTCCCCGGAATAGATTACCATCGTATAAAGCAATGGCGTTATCCTTGCAGGAATAACTTGAAGAATCTGTACAATATTCGCTCTGATAGACACCACCCCCTTTACCGTTTGCGTGATTGCCCATGAAACGATTGAACAACACATCCACAGCGCCGGTAAGATGGGCACCCCCACCGTTTGAAGTTGTCGTATTATCTTGAAATAGGTTATTGCGCAGGATCACCGCGGTTGCTGTGCCGGTATCGGATTTTGCCATGAGCTTTAAACCGCTATTCCCATTTCCGATGAAGTCATTCCCGTCCACAACCAAGCTGACCGCACGAACCGGGACAATCATTCCATAGCCCGAATTATTCTCCATCAGATTATTGGTAACTGTGATGTTAATGACCGGATCACCCCAAGAGGATACCACGATGCCGTTACCCGTATTGCCGGAAAATGTATTACCGTCGACGAGCGCGCCGGCAGTTTGCACGACCGCGCCGCCATTGGTGTTGCCATCGAAAGTAGAATCTAAAAGGCTCAAAGAACCAATACGCGTCCAAAGTCCGCCCCCGCCGTTATTACAGCTGGTAGCGGCATTGTTACGAAAAGTCACGCGCTGAAGCACGGAATTGCAATTTTCCAGGCGGATGCCCCCGCCGGTTCCGCAAGAGCCCCCTTCGAAAGCGGCAATATTGTTCAGGAATTGAGAATCGTAAATTTCTACTGTCGTATTATTGGCATACATCCCGCCGCCATCATGACTGTAATCGCCGCCAGGATTCGGCTGGTTGCCTTGCACAATGGTATTTTGCATATAGAGTGAACCACCCGAGAGGTATAATCCAACTCCAAAATTACCGTTAAAGTTTGGATTAACACGGTTATTTTCGATAATGCAATCGAACACCCTCAGATTTACATTGACGGCATATATTCCGGCTCCGCTGTTGCCGGAAAAACCGTTGAGCATATCCAACCCTTCTAAGGTAAGGGTAATGGGTCCGCTGGCATAAACCACCCTGTTTGAATTATTGGCATTTAATTTAGTGGGATATAACTCCGGATCCCATTGGCTGAAATCTGCGTTATAGCCTCCACGCAGGGTAAGGTTTTTATTGATTGTAGCATTGGTGTTATATTCACCGGCAGCGATCTTGATTACATCATCAGCCGCTGCTGCATTGATTGCTGCCTGCACGTCGGTGAAATCACAGCCGCTGGGGCAAACTGTAATTTCTGTCTCTGCTGCCACAGGTGAGGCTGTAATTGCTGCAATACCAACCAGCAACCCAAAAAACATCAATCCCAATAGCTCCCTGATACGGTTTTTTCGCTTATTAAATTTATTACACATGATGTCCTCCGTTGAGTTTCAAGCTGCATTCAATTCATCGTTTTTACTTTTTAAAAGGTTGTCATTGTTTTTTAGGTCTTGTTCTGGTGGTAAACTGCGTAAAATATCTACCAGTGCTTGTTCACTGTGAAAATAATAAAATGTTTCTGAAGAGACTTGCTGTAAACTTCCATGAATTTGATCAGGGTGGGCTTGATCAAAGAGCAGCCGTAATACAAATGTTTTAATCTGTTTCATTGTCAGAATTAAAACAAATACAACTGCCCCGCAACTTACCAAAAGGGGGGATTTTGATGCAAATCAACAAAGAATTATTGAATTATTTTTTTCTGCGCTGATCTAACGATTGATAATACGCTTGAATTTCCTCAGAAGGAACACTGCTCAGGTCGCGTTGAAGCGTTTTTGTCAAATTCTGATAAATCCGACGTGCTGCACTGCGGTTGCCCAAGCCAAGGCAGGCTTGCATTCCCAGCATTACCGCCTGCTCATGCCAGGGTTCCAGAGCAATCAACCGGCGGCAATACTCCAAAGCATTTAGATACTGTTCAGATTGCAGGCACTCATGTGCACGCTCGAATAATGCCACCTCTATGGTATCCATAAAACGCTGACGGTAAAGCGTTGTCCACTCAGTATATAAATTTTCGGGCAAGAATACACCATCAGCTAATTCCAATACTGCCTGCCATTGCTGGGTGCGGGAATATTCATTCAGGCGTTCGAAATCCACACTTGAACCTTCCGGCAAATGCAGCGATACGAAACCATTGTCGACTTTAAGATAACGGGAGGGGAATTTTTCCGGCAAATCTGGTTCCAACACCCGCCGCAATACCGAGGATGCCTGATAAAATCCGGTTTGAGCAGCAGAGGGTGAAGCCCTGGGAGATAACATATCTGCTGCTTGTTCAACTGGCAGACTGCGCCTCGGTTGAAGCAGCAATAAAACCAATAAGTCTGCTCCACGCCGCTTGCGCAATTCCCGATAATCCACCTCACGCTCACCCACCCAAATTCGAAGCCCTCCAAATGTCACCACCCGTAAAGGAGGCGGAGGCAGCAACTGATATCTTTCCGATAAAATTCCTCCTGGCTGCTCATAAGCAGCCATCAAATGACCGGCATCTTCAGCCTCACTCTTCAATAAAGAAATAAACCCACCCTCCAGAATGCGGGAAGAAGCATCTATCCAGGCAAGCTGTGCAGAGGAATCTTGCTGATCATGAAGAAGAGCAGCCAACAATAGCGCCGCGCGTGCAGCATCATAACGCAGCGCCATGGAGTCCAATATCCTGAGTGCATCCCGGAAAGCAGATTCAGCCTTTTGGTAGCCTCCATTTTTCTTAGCCAAACGCCCAATCTCAATGAAAGCCAAGCCTTCCAAATGGCGATATCCAATATCGGCAGCAATTTTTCGGGCATCCTCTGCCCAAGTAATTGCCGATGGAATCTGTTTAGCCAACCGCAGAAAGCGAGAGCGAGCTAATCGGCTAAATATACGCAATTCTGGAATTCCAAGCCTCTCGGAAAGGGAAAATAAATTTACCAGCTCCAGCTCAGCAGCTACGCTGTCGCCACAGTCCATAGATAACTGGGCATGCAGCAAATGCACATACCCGTCTCCAAGCGATCCAGGCAAAACCACCTGTTCAAGTTCTTTCAATAGTTCCCGGCACGCTTCTGGTTGTGAATCCAACCAACGCACCCAAGCTTGTGTCAACAAAGGGCCCCAATACAACTCGGTGTAATCATGGCGCCGGCAAATTCTCAAAGCTTCCTGATCGGCTTGCAATGACAGGTCAAATTGCCCGCGCGGCATATAAACACCCGCCGAAAGATTATGCAAACTGCGTGCTAATTGATGATCACTGCCAAGCTGCCTGCTAAGCGCAATTGACGTACGTAAATAATCCTCCCCTTCGTTCATACGATTGGTTTCCAAGGCACTTACCCCTAAAATTCGAAGACCATCAACACGTACTTGCGATTCTTCACCAACTCTTTCCAGAGCCTGATGAACCAGATTTTCACACTCACTGTAATTTCCCAATCGAAAATATGCCTGAGCGCAGGCTACCAAAGCCTGACCGGCTGATTCATTATCCCCGGATTCTGATGAAAGCACCAAAGCCTGGCGTGCCAGCACAATTGCCTCAGATAAATTCCCCGCGCGTTCTTGTTTTTGGCTTTCTGCCAAACACTCGGCAATTGAAGCTGGGTTATCACTCATGCAGGTAATTATATCGAATACTGTTATCTCAAAACCGATGTTTACAAAAATGGTGGTCAAAAACTAAGCATCAATTTCACCATCGATGAAAGCCAATAATTAATGCGCTGTTTGTGAACTGTCGTAGAGGTCAGTTAAACACCAATCAATAATTCCGAATTTCATCATTAGCCCCTCCTTTTTCTGAAAATACCCCGATTTTTCAACAAGCCCCTGCCTGCCTCCCCCAATTATCTGCCATTGATGAGGGAGGCAAAGAGGAGGAAAAAATTATACGATTTGACGCTTGGTCATATCCCACATACCAAACAAGGCAACAATCAACCCTCCCACCAGTGAAATCAACATAATTTGCATGAGCGGTGTATCAGCCGGCTTGTCCATCGCGAATGTCATGAAGGGCAATGTCCATGGATATAATGTTCCCCAGGTATCAGAGCGCACTACAAACAAGCTGCACACGACCGCCACCATACCCGACCCAATGGAAACGATGATGCTCTGCCAGCGCAGACTGATAAAGGTGTGGATGGAAAACATCAATATGGCTGCAAGAAAGGCTTTGGCACTCATACCGAGCAGCAAAAACCAGGGGATAGCATCCAGGGTCAATCCCATCGTGGGGTAAACCTGTTGGGTGCACCAGCCACTCACGATAGTAAATCCAAAGGTGAAAATCGAGCTGATCAGGATTAATTCGAAAAGCAAGGTCCATTTGGCGGCGAAATAACTCCAACGCGGTAATGGCAGAGCAAAGAGGTGCTTCCATTGCTGGTTGGCATGTTCGCTGTTTCCCAACAGAGCGCTTTGCAAGGTGATGTACAGCGGCAGCATCATAACTGTCCACATGGTTAGCACGCTGCGTCCAAATGTAAGCCATGCCTCAGGGTCGTATTCATGATGGGTTTGCCCGTATTCGAGATAGGTTAAAAAATACATCAGGTTGACGACAAAAGGTGCGATCAACACCATCCAGATGGTGAGGGTGCGTTTGAGTTTTAGATGTTCCACAGAAAGCGCGCGTAGATAGTAAGTCATCTTTAATTCTCCGTCTGAGTAAATTGCAGAAAGATATCTTCCAAATCGGGCTGATCGATATTGAGCTGAAAAACTTTTATATTTTGAGTCATCAATTGCTTATTAATCAAGGAGGCATCTGAATTGCCATTTACTTCCACCAATAAGCCGGGTTTACCGTTACGCCGTACCCGCCAACCAGCATCCAATAATAACTGCTCAGCATGGTCTGGTTGATCGCAGCCCAGATGCAAAATGGGATTCCGTTGAGCCTGCAATTCTTTAAGGCTTCCTTGAAAGATCATCTTCCCCTGATGGATAATACCAATATGACTGGCTACTTGCTCCACCTCACCCAGCAGATGACTGGAAAGGAAAACCGTTACCCCTTGCTGGCTTGGTAATCCGCGAATCATTTCGCGCATCTCTTGAATACCAGCCGGGTCCAATCCGTTGGTCGGCTCATCCAAAATCAGCAGTACCGGTTTATTGAGCAATGCCAGAGCAATACCCAGTCGCTGGCGCATACCTTGCGAATAACCTTTTACCAGGCGGTTAGCATCTCGGGTTAAATTGACACTTTCCAAAACTTCATCGATGTTTTTTCGGGGGGCATTGAATAATCTGCGACTGACCTCCAGATTTTCGCGTCCGGTCAGGTTAGGATAGAGACTGGGTGCTTCTACCAGCGCTCCTACCTGAGCGAATATCTGCCAATTTTGGCGTGTGAAAGGTCTGCCAAATAAATGAATTTTTCCGTAATGCGGTGAAATCAAACCCAGCAGCATGCGGATGGTTGTCGTTTTCCCAGCACCGTTGGGACCCAGAAAACCATATACGCTGCCTAGTGGAACGCGTAAATCCACTTGATTCACCGCTACCACTGCGCCAAAGCAGCGGGTTAATTTTTCGGTTTCGATAATAAAGTTGAATTTCGACATCTTATTGCTCTCCTGCATATTCAAATCATTTACTTGCCTAAGGATAGCGGAGAGTTGTCATAAAGTTGTCGAAAGTTTGTCGCAAGAGTGTCGCAAACAAGAGAAAGGTTTGATTATCAAGGGAAAAAGCGCAAAGAGAAGGCGATAAGATATTGGCGAGCGTGTTGAAAAGGTTTCCTCACAAAGAAAAATGATTGGACATAGGGTGTAAGTAAGCCAGAAAAAATTCGGGTTCCAGGCAATCAAATAATCTGCGATGTAGGAAAAGCGATCTAAAGGATGAGCCAATCAGGTTATTAGAAATCAGGTAATACTTTCTCCTCACCCCTTGCTGCCCAATTGTCTGATCATCTAATTGCGTTATTCCCTTTTGACATGTTACTTAATCACGGCGAAACATGATCGCTTTGTTTCCACGCAACCCAAAAATGACTGCCCTCTCCCGGGCTGCTTTCCACCCCCACCATTCCTCCCATGCTTTCTGCCAATTCTTTCACCAGCGCCAACCCCAAGCCTGTGCCCTGATGTTGATGATTCTTGCCGCGGTAATAGCGCTCCCAGATATGTTCGATCTCATCAGGCGGTATCCCCTCACCGTTATCGCATACACTGATACGCACCTTGTTGTCAATCACAGACGACTGGATTTGCACCATTCCTCCAGGCAAGGTGTGACGGACGGCATTCTGTACCAGGTTGTTTAAAATCTGCTCCAAACGCTGTGGATCGACCCGAATTGGCGGTAAATCCGGTGGAATATCGCCCTGCAATGTGATTTTTTGATTTTTCCAGGCAACCGGGCGGTATTTCTTCACCCAATCTTCCAGGAAAGGCACTGGCTCAACCCTTTGTAAATTCAAGGAAAGCTGATTGACTTCCGTTTGCGCCAGGGTAAAAAGATCATCCACCAGCTTTTGGAGCTGTTCCGTTTCTCGAAGCATAATCTCCAGATCACCGCGAATATTCTCTGGCAAGTTAGTAGTTTGCGTGAGATTGTTTTCCAGGTAGGCACGCAGCGTAGCCACCGGCGTGCGTAATTCATGGGATATTGAAGCAGTAAATTCCTTCTGTGTTTCCAATAATAATGCCACTTTATCGCGCTCGTTTTGTAGCGCATTCGTTACTGTTTGTAAATTTTCCGCCATCTGGTTGAAAACGGTTTGAAGCTGCGCTACCTCATCTTCACCGATTACATTAGTGCGGGCAGAGAAATCTCCAGATTGCAGCTGGCGGGTGGCATCTGCCAGTGCTTCGATACGGCGGGTAAGTTTGCGCGTCGAATAATATGAAAATAATAATAAAGGCGGGATGGTTACAAATAGTGTAAAGAGTAAAGCAAACCAGAAAATAACCAACTGTGGAAAAAAGAAAATCGCCAATTCCCTCAAGAAACGGGCAGCCCAGGAAGTATTTTCTGCAAGAGTTTGATCAGGTACAGGTTGAAAGATATAGTAAATAAAAACGCTTAACAAAATGAATGCAGCAGCCCATACAATGATATTTACAAAAGCCGCTGTTAAACTCCAGGCAAAGCGTGTGCGCCGCAGATATTGCCAGCGCCGCCAAAGAATACCGAAAATCCTCCAGCAGCCATAAACAATGCCGCTGCCAAGCAGCATCAGCACGGCTTCGAATTCTCCTACACCGGTGCGTTGAAAAAAGATGGGGTAATTGAGAATAAGGCTGGCAATTCTGGCAGCAAGGAGAAAAAGCACTCCCAAACTAAACGCAGCGAGCATAAAGCGCAGAATTCGTTTTTTGAAGTTGGTGCCTGCAGGTCTGGCGCGGAATCCGGCAACAGTGCCGGATAGAACCGAACTAAAAAAGAAGCCTGAACGCATTGTCGGGTCAGGAAGTTCATCGGCGACCAGAATTAATGCGATGATGAACAAAAGACCTGCAGCCAGCCCTTCAAGGATTGCCCGCCAGATGGGCGCTTGCCAAATGACGGATTTTCGCAACCAGTTCATTGCTTACCTTTCAACCGGTAGCCCATGCCCCATACGGTTTCGATAGCTTCACCCTGATCGCCCAGTTTTTTACGCAGGCGCAGGATGGCGTTATCCACCGATCGATCTCCTTCGATATAAGTCTCTCCCCATACCGTCTCCAGAAGGTAAGCGCGGCTGAATACCCGCCTCGGATTGCGGATGAAAAGACACAACAGGGCGAACTCGGTGCGGGTCAATTCAAGGTCAATGCCATCCTTAGCGGCGTAATAACGAGCCGGGTCGATATGAATAGCACCCCAGTCCAGTTGACCGGAGGCGGGAGTCTGATCATTGCGTAAGATTTCTTGGATGCGTTCATGGCGGCGCAGCATGGCACGAACGCGAGCCAGCAATTCCCTCATGGAAAACGGTTTGGTCAGGTAATCATCGGCGCCCAACTCCAGCCCAATTACCCGATCGGCTTCCTCGCTGCGGGCAGTGAGCATCAGCACCGGCATCAGACGGTTATCGCCCAGCTCGTGCAGAATATCCAGCCCGGATTTACCCGGCAGCATCCAATCCAATATTATAAAATCGGGGTTTCTCTCACGAATCAGCTGCAGCCCGGTTTCTCCGTCATAAGCAATCAATGTCTTAAAACCAGCTTGCTCGAGTTCGCGGCAGATTACATCTGCCAGGCTTTTGGAATCTTCGATAACCAAAATTTCAGGCATGGATGTAGTTTATCCCAGACCCACAAGGTACGCAAGAGAATGACGTTTGACTACTTCACATGAGGCATCCAGGGAAAATAACCAGCAGGGTTGTTATATTAAGTGATCGCGAATGGATGATATCTTTTTACACGGAATGTAGAAAATCATTAATTATTCTTGAAAACCATAACCTGCTACCCCTCCGTATCCATTGATTACAATAATAACCGTATTTCGATATGCCATCGTATTTTTGATAAAATTGAATATCATATTTAATTACCTGAGATAAGTTCATTTCAAATATGTGTTACAAACATCAAACTCTTCTTATAAAACAAGTTTCGGTGAAACAAAGCTAAGGAAAAATACATGCCGGTTTTCAATAAAAAAATAACCTTGTTCGCACTCACAACCTTTGTAATATTGGGATTTCTGGCAATGCCGGCTTCGCAGGCATCAGCGAAAACACAATCTGATATTGCCGCTAATAAGATTGAAATATTATCCTTATCAAGTTGGTCAACGAAAACTGGGTCATCGACCCTGGTTAATATTGATAACTCACAAAGAATAGAAAAGGTGAGGCTGACTTCTAAATCGTCCGCAATGAAATCAAATGGGTTGACCTTGGCAGTTGTAGTGATGGGTTGGATGATAATTACCCTGTTCTATGTTGGTGTCACCTATGTACGCGGGATGTCTGCACTGCCGCGGATATTAACTGCCGGCTGGCTGGAATATGCCCTGCCAATATTGTGTGCAATCGGGTTAGGCGTGGCTGGATATTTATCATATGTTGAAATCTATATGGTTGAAGCGGTATGTGGTCCGGTGGGAGACTGCAATGCCGTGCAGAGCAGCATCTATGCGAAGCTGTTTGGCTTTTTACCAATCGGGGTCTTGGGCATGGCGGGGTATTTTGCTATCCTGGGCGCCTGGCTTTACCCGCAGATAAGAAAAGACCGTTTGGCGCATTATGCCCCCGTGGCGAATTTCTGCATGGCAACCTTCGGAGTCATTTTCTCGATTTATCTGACCTACCTCGAGATATTTGTGATCAGAGCCGTGTGTATGTGGTGTATCACCTCAGCCATCCTCATGACATTATTATTGCTGGTGAGCCTGGAACCAGCTTTACAGGTTATGGATGAAGGGAACTAAACCTTATTTTCTTTAAAGCCTGCGAGTTTCAATGAAACGGGGTTTCAAATAAGAATAAATCAAGAAGTTACTGAGCTTTATTGGTAAATGCTCACCGAGCTTGGGTGAGCTTCCAAGTTTGTACTTTTAACAATATATGTAAAAAATATCCTTTCAAAGAATATGAATAGAAATGTCTCTTTATTTTTCAGTGAAAATAATTATTATTGTTTTCCCTTTATCGATATAAACTTGACTCTCATAGTATGATGACTTTTTGAATGCCCGATTTTCAATCTTTCCTAATACTTGCCTATGTTATCTCATGAGATTGAGCAGCAGATAGAAATAAAACCTCTTTCCCGGGAAAATATCGACGATGTACTCCATATTGCAGCAGATACAGCGTTTTTTGGTGATCCTGTAGAAGCGTTTCTGGAAGATCGTAATTTATTCCTTGATTTTTTTTACCGATATTACACATTGTGTGAAATGCAATCCAGCTGGGTAGCAGTAGCCGATGGAAAAGTGGTCGGATTTCTGACTGGGTGTTTCAATTCACGTGCAAAACTTTTGAAATGGCTGCGAAATATTTTTCCCATAATATTGGGTAACCTTATTCGAAATAAATATTATATTGGCATGCTTA
>JAAZNS010000488.1 GCA_012798185.1 Chloroflexota bacterium
CAATTACTCAGCCAGTTTGGTTAAGTTTCTCTCGAATGGTATATGACCTTTTTTATAGTAGTCCAATCCGACGATTTTGAAAAGGGAGAATAAAGCGTACCACGAAATCTTCCCGCCCGATGAAGCTTTGCGTATTCTGAAGAAATGTAAGTTTAATTTCACGCCAAAGTGGTGCTGTAAGTTATATATGACCAGGATTGAAATAAGCGATATAAATCGTAGGTTGAAAAAACTTAACCCCGACGATCAACACTTAGCTGTTAAAATACAATCTATAGTATGTACAAGGAATTCTTCCCAATCAAGTTTAATGGGCAATTCCAAACCGCAGATTCACGTAATAACCTTTACCAATTCATATAAGCTTAATTGTCATATAGTTTGATTTTTCAAATGAAAATGGAAGAAAAATCACTTGCTGAGCAATTTGGAGATGTTTATATCCTGTACCTGCAAAGAACCAAACGGTTGATCCCGGGAATTTGGTAATAAGATGGTGATTTGAGACAATAGGATCAGGCAATGAGCCATGATATACGATGACTTTAGCACGGATTATGATCGTTTTGTAAATTGGCATGGACGCCTGGCAACAGAGATGCCTTTCCTGCAAAAACAACTCAGAGAGGTCGGAGCGCAGCGAATACTGGATACCGCCTGTGGCACTGGCAACCATGCCATTGCCCTGGCGAAACTCGGTTATGATGTTGCCGGAGCCGATTTAAGCACAGGCATGATCGAATGCGCCCGATTTAATGCTGCCGCATCTGGGATGGATATTCAATTCGAAGCAGTAGGTTTTGGGAAATTGAAGCACACTTTTGGCGCAAAGAGCTTCGATGCGGTAATCTGTTTAGGCAATTCCCTGCCTCATGTGCTGACCACCGAAGCGTTATCCGCCGCGCTGCAGGATATTACGGATTGTCTCAAACCGGGCGGCACACTGATCATCCAAAACCGAAATTTCGATTCGGTCATGCAATCTCGCCAGCGCTGGATGGAGCCGCAATCAGCCAGAGATGGGGAAACAGAATGGCTGTTTCTGCGTCTCTATGATTTCGATGCCGACGGTTTGATTACCTTCCATATGGTGACTCTACGCCGGGAAGGAGAGGGTGCCTGGATACAAACGGATATGGCAACCCGGCTTCGCCCGCTGTTACATGAAGAGATGATTACCATGTTGCAATATGCCGGTTTTTCATCCATCACTTGTTATGGCGATATGACCGGCACGCCATTCAACGCAAACACCAGCGGTAATTTGGTGATAATTGCCCGGCTTTCAGAAAAATACTAAGGAAAGAGTTATGCGTATTGCTCAATGCACGGATTCCTTCTTGCCGATTGTTGATGACGTGGGGCGGGTCAGCCCTACCGCCAGGGCTAACAAGAGCACTGTCACCAAACTGCTAAAGAAAATCCATTCGACTTTCATCGTACACCTACTTATCATTTGCTATTGTGCAAGATGCGCCCGACGGCTTGCGCTTCACCTACGCCGCGAAGCAGCGGAGCGGCGTCGGCTGGAGCGGCGGGTTAAGCGCACCGTACAACAACTTGGATTGCTACTCAGGATCTAAGAATCTCTCACAAATGAATGATCTGCCAGGCTTCCACATAAGCTGCCCAACCGAGAAGTCCGATGGCAAGTATAAAGCATATTACCTCTCCGCTTGAAAGGTGCAATTCTCGCCAAGAGCGTACTCGTTTCATCCGCGTACTCCACCATGAGGGCAGTTGCCACTGATAAATGTGCGCAAGAGCCGCGGCGATCAACAGGTAAGCACTGATTTCTCGCCAACCCGCGCGTGTCCAGAGCACTACTAGATTTGGCGCTGCGGGTCCGGCAGGATCAGGCAAAGCGAATGAATTGGTTCCCAACAGCGCTCCATAGTGAGCACAGATGATCCACGGCAGGAGGTAACCTGCCGGGAATTCTTTGACCACAAAGAGGCTCGAATATACCACCAGTCCTCCAGTTAGACAGAGATTCCAAGCGAAAATGCGCAAGGCTTCTGGCAAAACACTTTCGCCAACACTGGTTAGAACTGGATTTCCAGCGGCGAAGCGTAAACTACCTGACGGGAATATTCCATAGCTGAGTACCCAAACGCTAAGAAAGATGATGAATCCGATGAGCCAATTACTTAGCAGGCGGATCAAGAGGTTGGGATGTATAAGCAGATCGAGGGGTCGTAGGCGTGGGTGAACTATAGAATTCATTCTTGGATTTTTCTTATGCTTAGTTATCACTTCAACGCCTTTCTTGCTCAGACACAGACATTGTCAGTGCGCCCAACGGCAAGTGTTAGCGGCAGGCGGGGTATTGGCAGGAAAAACTCCGAGGGTAGATTCCGCTTTTTGGGGCAGAACCTCTTCAGGCGGGGCAACGCCCCCGC
>JAAZNS010000489.1 GCA_012798185.1 Chloroflexota bacterium
AGCGCACAAAATTTCCACTGGAAACTTCAGGGCGGTGGGCGAAGAAATATGGCTGAGGAATATCACTTTGGTGCGGCGTGTAACGCCCTGCCAGAATTGGTCTGCTATTTTTGCGGAGGATTGTACCGGCAACGGGATGGGTTGGCGGACGATGTTTGCCCCGGTTTTCTTGCTGATGAATTCCCAGGTGTATTCCATGGCGCCGTATTCGTGGTCGCTGATCAGGATTTCAGCATCTTTGGAGAGTGCCAAAGAGCGGGCGATAATATTCACACCATGGGTTGCATTGGGAACGAATGCCAGGTTATCGGCGGGTGTGTGCAGATAAGCTGCGAGCACCTGACGGGCTTCTTGTATTAAGGATATGATTTCTCTGTTCAGGAATAACACAGGCTGTAATTCCAGGCGTCGCTGCCAGGCTTGGTATACTTCAAATACTGGCTGGGGACAGGCGCCAAAAGAGCCATGATTAAGGAATATGACGTGAGGGTCGAGGAGAAATTTGGATTTTAATGTAGTCATCATTACGGTTATGCTGCTCCATCCCAGCGGTACATTGGGGTCATTTCGATACGATCAAGATTCAATTATAAAGATAAAAAATGCCTCCTCCATCTTGATTTCTCAAATATGGGGAGGCGGTTAGGGATCATCGCTTCAGGTTATCCCAGGGCTTTTGAAATAAACAAAACATTATAATAAATTTTTATTGGCTTCGATAAGCTCGACCAATGAACAGCTGTCTGAGCTTATCGAAGGCAGTTTGTAATCATTGTTTATTTTGTAACAATGATGCCCCAAAAATATTGACGAGACTAACCTTCGCTGCGCTTGCCAAGCTCGTGGTCCAGCATCAAAATGGCGGTGCCGCGTTCTTCGATGCGTTTCAATTGTTCCACAATATCCGAGGCATTCTTCTCCTCTTCGACCTGTTCATCGATGAACCATTGCAGCATGATTTGCGAAGGATAATCCTTTTGCTCAAGAGCGGTTTCGTATATTTTATTGATCATGCCGGTTACCAGCTGCTCATGCTCATAGGCGTCATTGAAAGCATCCAGAGCGGATTTCCACTCTGCTTTTGGCTGTTCGATGGGCAATAAGGTGATCTTTCCGCCGCGGTCGTGGATAAAATCGAAGAATTTTAGGGCATGCTCCTGTTCTTCCTGGGCTTGTACCCTCATCCAGTGGGCAAAACCGGGCAGGTTTTTCTCTTCAAAAAAAGCTGCCATGGACAAGTACAAATAAGCTGAGAATAGTTCGTTTTTTATTTGTTCATTCATTGCGTTTTGGACTATTAGGCTGATCATTTTTTTTCTCCTATCTATCTAATACATCCTAATTGTATCCGAATACGCATAATACTTACAAGCTAAAAACCCAATTCTTCTATTAATCTTTTATCAGAAATATCTGAATTATCCCTTCCCAGCAGGTCGCGCCAGAACTGTTGGTCGTAACGCCGGGAGCGGATCGGCAGGGGCATGGGTACTCCCCAACCCAGAAGCAGCACTTCTTCTTTGGGCTGCAAGCGCGCCAGCATGCCGCGTAGGGCGTCCCGGCTTGCCAAACCGGAAAGCACGGCGTGAATATCATCATCATCCCCCAGCCAGCCGGAAATGCGTGTTCCTAATTGCGACATAACCTCATCATAAATTTGAGAGGGGCGCTGGTCGACGATCAAAAGGGTAACGTAATATTTTCGCATCTCGCGGGCGATGGCGCTGAAGGTGGTTTGGGATGCCATGATTGGGTTGAGTAATTTATGGGCTTCTTCGAGCACGATCACCAGTGGTCTGGGTTCGCCTTTTTTTGTGGAGCGGTACTGGTTGGTGCGTTTTTCCCAGGCATCCCGAATGCGACGGGTAAGCAAGTTGCTGACCAGCAGGTAATCAAGATCAGTTTCAAAGTCGCCAAACGAAAGCACAATATGTTGCCCGGCTTCCAGCGCTTTGATGATCTCACTCACACTATCGGCAGCTGGTTTTTCGAGAATATATTTGCTATTAAACAGACGGTTTAATTTAGAATGCAGACTTTGGGCAGCATTAACATTGACTCCGGCTTCATTAGCCCATGCCGCCACACTGCCAGGGGCAGGCACTTTTTTGCCTTCATCATTTTCGATGGTCGCTTCATATTTCATTTCACGGAAGGCGGAAAACCAACCCTCCTTTCCAAAACTATTGACCAGTGCTTCTAAAGTAGTGGGAGTGGTCTCTTTGAGGTTAAGCTCACGGGTGAGCAGCTCAATATCTTCAGGCTGGATATCTTTCATAGCGATTTCTAGGTTGAAATCTGGCATATAACCACGAATTTGTGTTCCTTGCCCTAGCCCTACTACGCGCACCCTGCTGGGGAAACGCGTGCGCAGACCAACCACCGGCAGCCCTGTATCTGAGGCGGTATCGTCCAACCCGTATTCATTATGCATATCGAAAACCAGCACAGAAGCACGGTTGTAGTGGATCAACCCTGCCAGGATAATCCGGGTAAGGAAGGATTTCCCTGTGCCGGTTGCACCAAAAATACCTGAAGAGCGAAGGATGAATTTATCCAGATTAATGCAAACTGGATGAGCTTGCTCGCGGGTAAAGCCAATAACGAAATTTCCAGGAGTTTCGGGTTTGCCGAATATCTCAGCAATATCTCCCGGTGATGCCAGCCTTACCGGGGCGTGATGGGGAGGCACCGTTTTCACGGGCAGCAGGCTGGGTGCATTATCCTTGGTTTTTTCAACCCAGGCTTGATATCCGGGATCATCAAATTCCGGACCAGTTTCAAGCATCAAAGCGGGCATCACATCCAGGTTGGTGAAAAGCGTCTGCCCATGCAACAGCTTTGCCAGATCAGGTTTCAATCGGGTTTCACTTTGTTCATCGGCAAAGCGTGGGTCAGTTGCTCCTAATCTGATATCGGTTACCAGCCCATAAAACTGCCAGTTACCGCTTTTTATAACCACAAAGGCGCCCTCTTGTACCTGCTCGGGTGGAATCGAAAGGCGGACGATGAAATTTTCTTTTAATCCGCCGCCGACAAGATAACCGATCGATTCTTGATTTTGATCTGAATTCATGATTTGTCGTTCCTTCAATGCAATGTTATTCAGGTAAGATATCGTTTAGTGCGCCGAGTAAAGAAATCAACGCTGGGTAATCGTCTCTTAAAAGCGTGATCAATTCCTGAGTGGCTTGGTCGATCCAATGCGGATTTCCTGCTTTTATGTGAGCCTGATGGGCTTGTTGAATGTGAGCTGCAAGCAGCTCGGAAACAGAAATTTCCATTGAATGTAATATATGCCGAAAATAACCAAAATGTCCGCTGGAGGTGAATAGACGTAATTCCTCGTCATCACAAAGATAAATATTATCCATACTTAGAGGCGGGCGGGGAGGCAGCAGGTGTGATATACGTATATTTTGCCGGTAACCCACTGCTAAGACGCTGAATTCGAGAGGTACATTGCGGTTCAGACGGTTATCAGCAATGACTTGTTCATCGATATTATCTAATGACACCAATTGACGCACCAGTCCGTCATCATCGATATGGATATCGAAGATCAACCCATAAATATGATAGTCGTTATCAAGAGGTACTCGCACCATGGCACCAAAGGCAGGCAGTTCAGTTTTGGCTGCCTGGCAGCCCACCACAAACCTGCTGATATCGGCGCGCAGCAATCTTCCAATTTCCAATGCTTTCATCTTTTATATCTTGTCCTTCCTGGTCGATTTTTCCAAAATTGTTTATGCGAGC
This sequence comes from Chloroflexota bacterium, assembly GCA_012798185.1. Lineage (GTDB taxonomy): Bacteria > Chloroflexota > Anaerolineae > Anaerolineales > UBA4823 > JAAZNS01. Next base: position 3,760 of record JAAZNS010000489.1, read on the forward strand.
GATCTGAAATTGAAACGCCCCGTCTCCGCAATTCAAAAGCGACCATTTGATCGATTTGTTCCTTTTCCTGAAAAGTTACTAAAGCAATTTCATGGGCGCGATGCAAAACGTAAGGGTATGCATTGCTGCCCAGAATGCTGCATTGTTTCATCAGTGCAGCTTGCAGAGAATCGATTGCTTGAGAATCTTGAGCAACCCAGCCTGGGATTTCGATGCGAGCCAGCCAGGGTTTTCCCGCTGAGCTGACATTCAAATAAAAGAAATGTGTCTGATTGTTATCATCCAAGGCTGATGTGGAAATGGATTGCTTTTGAAATATCGCCGAACGCGCTCCAGGTTTTAAAATTTCGTTGAACAGGTCATGGTCTGAAACGCCATGCAGGGGACGAAAGTTTTTGAAATTATTGATATCTGCCTTGGAGGCTTCGGTTAATTCCAACATACGAATGACCAGGTTTTCACCGGGATTGTCCACAAAGCCTGCCGGGTAAACTTTTAGATTTTGCAGCTTGTATAAAATTTTTTGGTATTCCGATTGCTGCTTATTCAATTCGGATTTATCGCTTGCGGTTTCAGCCCCCCAAAATTCTAATGGACCATCGGTCAGAGAAATAACGGGAGGATGTAAGCTCTCTGCCAATTCGATAATAACTTTTCGTTCCTCCATATCCCGTAACAGTGCCAATCGAGCTTCACTGATTACGCCTTCAAGGGTAAAAAGTTGATCATCATAGAGTAATTCGGATCGGGTAAATGTTTGTGGTGCCTCAGATTGAGAAGAAGCGGTGATGATGGCACCGATATTTATCAAGGCATACTGAACTTCGGAATGTCGGTCATAATTGATTTGTGACCCGTCCACAGCAATCATTGTGACAGGGGTTTTAAGATCAGGGAGCAGGTGATGATATGTGAGGTGTTCCCGAACTGGTTTCGCGCAGCGTAATGCAGAATTATATCGAAGAGCTTCGCCAATTTTTTGCTGTAATTCGATAATTTTATGATCATACGCATCCAATATTTCCAGTGCTTTGATTCGTCGGTCTTGATAAACTCTTTCCCTTTGGAGGGCGTTTTCTCCCATTTCTTTTATTTCACTGCGGACTTCTTGAAAATTGACCGGCACTTTTTCCCTCGCTGGAATTGATAAGATCTGTAATTATGCGGAAAAACTTTCCTTGAAAAATGGATTTAAAAATCCGATTTTTTCACTTAGGAACAATACGTTTTTAATACTTATAGAACAGAATTGCCTTAATCGCAATGGATATGTAAATTCCGAACATTTGTTTTGAATATTCTACAATCGGACTTTCCAGTGCGCAAGGGCAAATGATTAAAAAGGGTGTAAAATGGGTGCATTCCTAATAAATTATCACCTTACGATGACCGCGCCTCAAAAATCGCTGCCTGCTTCTCTGGTAAAAGCCCACTTGCGTCCTATCGATGCGCAGCGGGATTTGAATCAAATTGCCGATTTGATCGAACTATGCTTTTCGGATACCATCGATCCAGATGGAGAAAGTTATATTCGGCATATGCGCAAGGCAGCTAAAAACACCTCTTATTTAAACTGGGCAGGTTCTTTTGGGGAACAAGCGCCGTTTCCTACCTCGGGTTACGTATGGGAAAATGAAGGGAAAATCATTGGAAATTTAACCCTGATACTTGTTCAGCGCCATCCGCACCTTCTTTATCTTATTGCTAATGTAGCAGTCCATCCAGATTTCCGCCGACAGGGCATTGCGCGCCAATTAACCATAACTGCTCTAGAACACGCCCGGCAGCGCAAAGCAGAAGCGGTCTGGCTGCATGTACGCGAAGAGAACTTGGGTGCATATGAATTATATAAATCGCTGGGTTTTAAAGAACGAGCCCGGCGTTCGACCTGGTATTTCACCGGAAAAACAGACCCAATTACAGAACCATTGAGCAACCGCTTACGCTCATTCACCCAGCCGGCAGTTACATGGCGGATGGACTCCGATTGGCTGCTCCAGCAGAAATGGCTGGAAATCAGCTATCCACATGAGCTTCGCTGGCATCTTGCACTGAAAACGAATCTAATGAAACCTGGGCTGTTGGCTGCAATTTACCGGATGTTCGTGGATGCCCGCGTTCAACATTGGTGCGCCCGCTATAAGGATAGAGTGTTGGGGGTTTTATCCTGGCAGGCTACTTCAAATTTCGCGGATCATTTATGGCTGGCTGTAGATCCAGATCATGAAGAAATCGCTGCTTACCGACTGTTGAGTTACGTCACCGAGAAATTAAAAAGAAAACGCCCTCTGGCTTTAGATTATCCGGCAGGGAGAATTCCCCAGGCGATTCAATCGGCGGGTTTTCACCTTAATCAAACCCTGGTCTGGATGGACACGGTTTAATTCCTTAGGAAAGGAATGGATTTTGAGCATTGAGCGGCACTGTGATTGTTATTGTTATCATTTCGACCTTTATGCATGCCAGTTGGAATTTGCTGGCGCGGTACGAAAGATCAGAGAGACTTTTTTATTACAAAATGCTTATCGTAATGGTTGCGGGGGGGTTTATTCCGGCGGTTTGGAGCGAAATTGTAACCCGGTCGCTGACTCCCACAGCATGGTGGTGTGTTATCGGCTCGGGCTTCAGTGCGGGGTTATATCTCTTTTTTCTGGCACGGGCATATGAGTCATCCGATTTCACGATTGTCTACCCGGTAGCCCGTTCGCTGCCGGTAATTTTTGTAGCGATTATCGATGTTCTTAGAGGCAGGTATCTTACGACTATTGGCTGGGTGGGAATTATTTTGGTTGCAGGAGGTTGCACCCTCGTCCCCTTAAGGACTTTCAAAGAATTCGCAATAAAAAAATATTTCAATCGTGCTAGCTTATGGATGTTCCTGGCAGCCTTGGGTACAGTGGGGTACACACTTTTGGATAAAATTGCGGCAGAGGTGGTTCAACAAGGACCTGCCACGGCAGCGCGCTATGGGTATATGTATTTTGCCTTCTCGCTTGTGCCGTATATGGTGTTTTTAAAATTATTCAAAACGAATGAATCACCCAACCCGAATGGAAAATCGATGGGATGGAAGCTGGCGATTCCAGCCGCGTTGCTTAGTTTTGCGGCTTACTGGCTGGTATTATGGGCTTATCAATTAAGCCCGTTTGCCAGTTACATTGTGGCTTTCCGCCAATTCAGCATTGTGATTGGTGCGATATTGGCTTTTGTTATATATAAGGAAGAAGGCGTCGCAGTTAGAATGTCTGGCGCCTCCTTGATTACTTTAGGGTTAATATTAATCGGTGTCTGGGGACGTTAGCAGGAGCGTTAACCCATTTTAACCACAATATCTGATAGCACATTGGCTGCTTCATCACCCCGGTCTGCCGCATTGCTAAGATGGCGGAAAGTTTCGCGCAGTTTCAGCATTTGCACGATATGCTCAGTATCCTTGGGTTGAGCAAAAAGATCTGCCAGCGCCAAGCGGTATTCTTGCTCGACCTGATTTTCAAGCTGCTTGATGCGGATGGTGTGGGTTTGTGTAACGCCCACATGGTCGGCAAGCCGCTGAACGCCCAGTAACACTTCGTGAGCAGCTTTTGCCAATAATTCACCCATGGTGCGCATGTGTTGATTGGGTTCTACCTCCAGGATGGACATTTCGACAACGGTGGTGTATGCGTAATCCAGCATATCATCGATGGCGCGGGAAAGGGAATGGATATCTTCCCGGTCGAAGGGGGTGACGAATGTTCGATTCAACTCATCGATTAATATTCGCCGCACTTCATCAGCACTGCTCTCGATTTTGTCCACCGCTTCAGCCCGCCGGCGAGTGGGTTTTTCGAAGTAAGCGTTTAATGCTTCCATTCCTTCCACGGTTAATTGAGCCTGTTGACACAACAATTCGATAAAGCGGTTGGGACGCCGATGAAATAGGTTTTTTATACTAAACTTTTTCCAGAATGGTGTTTTGTTGTTTGCCATAATTCGAACTACCTTTCAAATTGCTTTATTTATTAACCAGAAAAACAAGCCTCCAAGAAAACCCGTAGCTGGAATGGTTAACAGCCATGCTACTACAATATTCCCTGCCACACCCCAGCGGACTTTATGCATTCTTTCAGCAGCACCTGCGCCAACAATGGAAGAACTAATCACTTGAGTGGTGCTCACCGGACCTCCCAGTAATGCTGCTCCTAATATGACAATTGTACTGGCAATTTGCGAAGAAAAAGCATGAATTGGGCGAATCCGATAGAATCCTGAACCCATGGTGCGGATAAGCCGCCAACCGCCAAAAGCTGTGCCCAAAGCGATAGAAGTCGCGCTGGCGAAAACTACCCAGGTGGGAACATGGAATTTTGGTAATATTTTAAATGCAACCAAACCCATAGCAATAATTCCCATGGTTTTCTGTGCATCGTTCGTGCCATGACTCAATCCTAATGTCAAGGCAGTGAGCCATTGTGCTTTACGGAAAAACGAATTCACCCGCGGTGTCATCCATCTGCCCACGAACAGCGTTTGCCGCATAGCAAACCATCCAAAAATTAAACCAATGACCGGTGAGATGAATAAACCGGCGATGACTTTATATAGCCCTTCAATGCGAATAACATGAATGCCAAAACCGGTAATAGCTGCACCGATAAAACCACCAATCAAGGCGTGGGACGAACTGGATGGAATGCCTAATAACCAGGTTAAAATATTCCAAACGATTGCTGACCCTAATGCTGCTAAAGCTACCGGAATAGTGACTGCCTCGCTGCTGATTACTTCATTTCCGATGGTTGTTGCCACTGCCACGCCAAACAGGAAAGGACCGATCATATTTGCTAAAGCTGTCATAGCCAGGGCAGCGTTTGGTGGAATGGCGCGGGAAGCAATAGCGGTGGCAACAACATTTGCACTGTCGTGAAATCCGTTTAAAAAATCGAATACTAAGGCAACGATTATAAAAATGACCAGAATCCAATTTATTGCGCCAAGCTCATTCAATTAAACCTCCGAAGATTTGATGGTTCATGCAATCATTTGTGCTGACCGACACTTTCGTACCGCAACCAATTTCTTGAGGAGTAAAGAAGAAAATAGCTCACCTGCTTTTTTACATTCCCTTTTGCGAAAGGGATATTTTACCAGATGAACTATTTTCTAAAATGACCAAATTATTGGTGATGCTCTCTTACTCCCGCTTGCCTCCATTGGGCAGCAACACCGCTTCGTTAGAGAAAGTGATTTTTACTTCTTCACCAATCTTGGGTAATTCGAGATAAGGGTTGTTGAAAGTATCCATGAAGAAAGTAAATTGTCCCAACAGCACCTGAATACGGACGATTGAGCCGAGAAAAGTAATGGTATCGACTTTTACATCCAGCACATTGGTTTTCATGCCTTCGGAGGCAAAGCTAATTCGCTCGGGCCGAATGGCAATGGTAACAATATCTCCGCTTTTTAAATGATCCATGTTTTGAGAGGTTTGGATCTTTTGACTATCCAGTTTGAGAAGGCGGGCTGCCGGATCGATCACTTCTGCTTTTGCGCCATTGAGGGTACCCACAAACTGGGCGACGAATTCGGTTTTGGGGAAGTTGTAAATCTCGAAGGGCGGACCGACCTGTTCCATGAAACCGTTATTCATCACGACCACGCGGTCGGAGATCGAAAGCGCTTCTTCCTGATCGTGGGTTACATAAATGGCTGTGATTGCCAGTTTTTGCTGAATGGCGCGGATCTCTGCTCGCAGCGCCACACGAATTTTCGCGTCGAGTGCCGAGAGAGGTTCATCTAAAAGCAGTACCTGCGGGCGTAAAGCCAACGCACGCGCCAATGCCACGCGTTGCTGCTGACCGCCGGAAAGCTGGTGGGGGTAACGTGGACCGAAACCCGGCATGTGGATCAAATCCAGCATTTCTTTAACGCGTTCTTCGATCTCATCTTGGGGTTTCTTCTGGATTTTCATACCGAAGCCAATATTTCCTGCCACAGTCATGTTCGGGAAAAGGGCATAAGCCTGAAAAACCATCCCCACCGGACGCTGGTTAGGAGGTTTATTAGTCATATCCTGCCCATCGATGACGATATTTCCCTCAGTTGGGATTTCGAACCCGGCAACCATACGCAAGGTAGTAGTTTTACCACAGCCGCTGGGTCCCAGAAATGAGACCAGCTCACCTTTGGCGATCTGCAGATTGAAATTATTAACGGCATTGGTTTTGCCGAATTTTTTACTGACGTTGTTTATATCAAGGAAAGCCATAATAACCTCTTTTTATTAATGTGCGCCCGCAACTTGCTCTGCACCTTTGGCGCCGCGTCCAAGACGATTCATGATCATGATCGAAGTCCAGGTTAGAGCAAAGCTGACCAAAGAGAGAGCTTGAGGCGTGTAGGCGCGCATGGCGCCGATTTCTTCCAAATACGGGCCAAATGCCGGCCAAGATAGCAGGGATGCAAAAGTGAATTCACCCATTACGATGGCAAAGCTTAAAAATATACCGCTTAATATTGCCACCCGCAGGTTGGGAAAGATGACTTTGGTAATGATTGTTCCCCAATTTGCACCCATACTCAGCGCTGCTTCGGTTAATGTTTTAACATCAATAGCCCGCAGACCGGCATCTACCGAACGGAACATGTATGGAAAGGAAAGAACGATATAACCGGCTATGAGAGGTATGGGCGTGTTGGTTAAAACGATAGGGGGTGATCCATAAAGGCGAATTAAACCAAAGACAAGCACAACCGCCGGTGTAACAAAGGGCATTAGGGTGATGAATTCAACGATGGGGCGAAGCTTGGGCAGTTTCCAATGTACCCAGTATACCGTGGGAACTACTAATATAAGGCTGCATATAATGGTCAGTACTCCCCATAATAAGGAGTAACCAAAATTGATATAAAATTTCGGGTCTTGAAATGCGACTCTAAAAGCCTCAAACGAATATCTGCCTTTTATCATCCGCATGCTGAATTCCAGCGTGGAGACGAGCGGCAGAAAAAAATAAGTAATCCCAAGGAGAAAAATAATCCAGGCAAAGATATTAACGCGTTTCATCGCTGCCACCTCGCTGCTCGTCGTCCCATAGCAATATATCCAATCATGCAGATGGACATGATCAGGATCATGCCTAAAGCCAGGGC
>JAAZNS010000490.1 GCA_012798185.1 Chloroflexota bacterium
AGCAGAATGAATATTAGAAATTCACAACGAAAAACCGTCCAGTGGCAAAAACAAACCAGCATGGTAAAATTGCGGCGCTCGAATGGAGGATAGGGCAACGCTGAGGAGCGACCTGAGCACCGAGCGAGCACCGTTGCCAGGGCAGAGACTGTGACCGGATAACCGGCGCTCTCTGCTCTTTTCTTGCACTTTGTTCAGGGCAAGTTTTTTGCCCTGGCAATGGTTCACAAAGCGATAAACCTGCTTTTCAGCCATCCCGAAAACGCTCCCGAAAGCGGAAGGACTCGCCCACCAATTCCAGGATGTGGGCGTGGTGGGTAATGCGGTCGAGCAAGGCGGCGGTGAGACGTTCATCGCCCAGTACCTGAACCCAATCGGCGAACTTGAGGTTGGTGGTAAGGATCAGCGCCAGGCGTTCATAGACTTCGGAGCAGAAGGTGAACAAGGCGTGGGCGCCGCTGGCCGAAAAGGGGATGAAACCGAGCTCGTCGAGCACGATCAGATCCAGCTTGAGGGCAGCGGAGATGAAACGATGCAGACGGTGCTCATCTTGGGCCAGGAGCAACTCATTGACCAGCCCGGCAGCCGTCCAGAAACGGACTTTGCGGCCCTGGTAACAGGCAGATAAAGCCAGTGAAATCGCCAGATGGGTTTTCCCCAGGCCGGGGTTGCCGATGAACACAATCGGCTCACGCTTGTGGATATACTCGCCACGGGACAGATCAAGCACCTGAGCTTTGTTGAGGGTCGGCAGGGCGGAGAAGTCAAAGTCAGCCAGTTCTTTGAGCACCGGGAAACGAGCCAGCTTGACCCGTTTTTGGATACGGTTTTGCTCGCGCTTGTTCACTTCTTGCTCTGCCAGAGCCAGCAAATAGCGGGTGTAATCCAGGTTGCTGCGGGCAGCATCGGCAGCGAAGGCCTGGTAATTGCGCACAAAGCTGGGTAAGCGCAACTGGCGCAGGTAAGATTCAAGCAGATCGTTGTGTTCCATACTCACCTCGCCACCAAGCGATCATATTGTGCCAGGTTCACGGGCTGGTTGCCAAAAGCGGCCAGGCTGGCGAAGCGTTCAGCTTCCAGAACAGGAAACTGCGGCTGTGCGTGCTGTAATTGGCGCAGGCACGCATGACCCGGCGCGCATCGCATTTGGGAAAACGTACGCAGAGAAAATTGGCTTGCCAAAAGATGCGTTTGAAGTGCAAATGCTCTACGATAATCGCCGTGATTTACAAGAGCAATGCCGTGCTGAAGGGTATCCGGTGCGTATTTATATCCCCTATGGAACACATTGGTATCCTTATTTCATGCGCCGCCTGGCTGAACGCCCTGCCAACCTTTGGTTCTTTATTTCAAACTTTTTCCATCGATAAAATTGGATAGCGCCATGCCGCTGTGATAGATAATTATAAACAGCGGCATGGCAGTATATCGAGAAATTATTGGGCACGGGCTGTCCCAAATGAAGCCTTTCCCCCTGAATGATATGAAGGGTCTTTTTATTATTTCCCCATGCGTTTTTTGGGGAGAGTATTGACACGACTCGTTATTCGTGTACAATAATATCTGGTCTGACCAGTAGCCTAGCAATCCAATATTATCAAGCTATTTTGGAGGTTGCCTTCATGAATGATTCGGAAACCAAACTATTAGAAGCAATCCATTGCGTTGATATTTGGAAAAAAAAAGAAATTACATATGAACCGGGTTTGGGAGGCATTACGAATAATAACTGGAAAGTGTGTGTTGGGGGAGAGCCATTTTTTATTAAGATTCCCGGTAAGGGAGCGGGAGAAACAATTGACCGTAACAATGCCCATATGGCGGATGTGATTGCTGCGAAGGAAGGCATTGGTCCGAAAGTATATTATTATTTTGAAGCGACATGGGTGGAAATATTCGAATGGCTGGAAGGCTATCGGACCTTAAATTATGGGGATGTATTTAATCCGGTTTTATTTCATAAGATAATTGACACAATACGGAAGTTCCACCAGCACAAAGGGACTGTCTTGCCGGTCAAGAAATCCCCATTTGAACAAACCAATGAGATGATCCGTTTAGCCAAGGAAATTGGAGGATATCTCCCCCCTGAAATAGACCGGATGGAATGGCTGACTCATCAGATCGAAGATTCAATTGGGTCAGCAGGGATTAATTTTGTCCCATGCCATGTCGATCATTGGACTGCGAATTATCTCTACAATGATGATACTAAGGATCTCAAGCTAACTGATTTTGAATATGCCTCCATGAGTGATATTGGTTGGGATTTTTCGGGTATATCCACGACTAATTATTTTACCGAGGCGATGGATGTGGAATGGATCCGCACATATTTTGGGGAGTTCGATGAAGTTCAATTTGCCCGGATGAAATTATTTAAATTATTGTCAGATATTAGCTGGTCTATGTGGTCTAGTGTCCAAATAACTAAATCTTCAGTTAAAAGTTTTGATTATTATATGTGGATGGGAACAAAACTTACCCGCTTACGGGCATCCTGGAATGATCCACGGTTGGATTATTGGTTGAATCTGGTAAAAAATTCACCTGTTAATTAATAATTTTGGAGATGTCTGAAATGGTTGGTAAATTTAATGTAGATATAATCAAAGATGACCTGGTCCAATTCACGCAGAAACTGGTTCGAATACCTTCAGTTTCCGGACAGGAAAAGGAAGTTGCCCAGACGATTTTTAACGAGTTGGTTGAGGCAGGTCTAACCGAAACCTGGATTGATGAAATTGGAAATGTAATTAGTGTAATCAGGGCGGAGGGCAAAGGACCTGACGTAATGCTTAACGGTCACATGGATGTCGTTCCTGCCGGGAGAATAGAGGAGTGGCGCCATGAACCATTCGGGGCGACGATCGATGAAAACGGGATCATATATGGACGCGGAACCGCCGATATGAAGGGCGGCTTGGCTTCTCTGATTTTTGCCATGAAGCTATTAAAGAAAAACGTTGACCGGGGGATGAAGCTCCCTGGAAACATTATTTTTTCGGCGGTTGTTTTTGAAGAAGCCGCCGAAATGTTTGGGATGGAACATTTATGCCAGAAAACACTTCCCGAAAAGGGTTTGACATATGATGTATGTTTTTTGGCGGAACCCACCAACGGTCATATCAACCTGGGGCATCGCGGGAAAGTGGAGATGGTAATCCAAACCTTTGGGAAAACCGCTCATTCCTCACGACCCTGGCAAGGCATTAATGCACTTGAAAAAATGCTTCCGGTGCTCAATCAGATCTTCACCGAGATCAGCCCTAATTTACCCAGCCACCCGGAATTAGGTCAATGTTCGATCACTGTCACGAATTGTATCTGTCGTCCGGGCACGATGAGCATCGTCCCGGATGAATGCGAGATCTCCGTTGACCGGCGTTATTTGCCAAGCGAAACGTTGGAAAGCATTCAATCTGATTTCGAAACCCTATTAGAAAAACTCCATCAGCAAGATAATTCTTTTGATGCGAAGGTTCGCGTGAGAACTTATGTCGAGAAATCCTATACCGGGTTGAAGAAAGAAGTACAAAAATATCACCCGGTGTGGTTGATGGAGAAAGACCACCCCATGGTCGTGGCTACCCAAGAAGCACTCAGCAAAGTGGGATTACCGGCTGAGATTGGATACTTTACTGGCGGGGTTGATGGGGCAATGACGGCTGGTCTCTTGAATATCCCCACCATAGGGTACTCCGGAGCAGATGAGAGCCTGGCGCATACATACAAGGAACACACATCTATTAAAACGTTATTACAAGATGTAGAAGCATATCTGGCTATCATAGGCAATCTGTTTGAATTAGATATATCTCAGTTTGTTTTTGAGTAAAATTTTCTCTTATTTCATAACCTAATAGCGTAGTACAAATAATATTGAGAAAAATTTAAGGATTGACGGTATTGACAGTCAAGGTAATTCGTGTAAAAATGTAACTGGTATGACCAGTATCCCAGTATCTCATCAGTCCACATTCCGATTTTCAATGTTGCACGTGTGACTGCTCTCTTAATAACATCAATGTGCTTAGTCGCTGGACAGGAGAATAAATATGCGGGTTAGATCGTTTTTTGTGGGGGATAAATTTTTCTTTTTGGGGTTAAAACAGAATTTTTGGTCTGAATCAGGACTCACTCATTCTACTCATTCTATACCTATTAGTTCTTTGGTGGATAAATTCATATGTTAGAACCATTATCTAAAACTCGTCTTTCCCAATCTGCTGTTGAGGCTATTAAATCGTATATCTCAGATAAAGATCTAAAACCAGGGACAAAGCTTCCCAGTGAAAGAGAATTATGTCAGGCTTTAAATATCAGCCGCGCCTCGGTACGCGAAGCCCTTCGTACACTTGAAATCATCGGTCTCATTGAAGTAAAACCGGGAAGTGGAATATATTTTAAAGACTGGACCGGGGATATACCCATTCCTCTAACCACCTGGTTACCTAATAAAAAAGAAACCCTGGAAGAAATATTCGAAGTACGGCAATTAATCGAACCACGTGCAGCAGGACTTGCCGCAGAGCGTGCGACCCCCGACATTATAAAAAAGTTGTCCCTATGTATGAATACTTTCAACCAGTGTGTTGATGAAGATGATATGCCGGGTATGATTTTAGCCGATACCGAGTTTCATCGCCTGGTTGCCATGGCAACCGAAAACAAAACGCTTACCTTTTTAATGACTACAATGACCCGCTTCCTGCCTGAAGGTTGGAAAGCGACTTTGAAAGTACCTAACCGTCCTGTAAAAACCATATCTGAACATGAACAGATCTATGACGCGATAAAGAATCACGACCCCTCCGCCGCCATTCAGGCTATGTCTGGACACCTTGCCACTGCCTTAGAAGAAATGCAAAACATCAATGGTCATACTCAGACATCTTAACCCGAATGCATTCAATAAGAGTTTGGTGTTCATGACAAACTCATATAGCTGTATTTAACACTGAGAATTTTTAGGAAGGAGAAGAGAATCGAGAGAGCTTTATAAATACAATTTGTAACTGTCACATTTTCAGTAAATGAATAACCCCTTCACAATAATAAGGATCGGAGGATAATATGAGTTCCCAGAATGATGATTTTGCCAAGAAAATTAAAAGTATTAACATAAGTCGCCGTGACTTTCTTAAATTCGCCGGGGGAGCATTAGGAGCTGTTGCCGCCTCCCAATTGGCAGGATGCACTCCAAAAGCAACGGAAGTACCCGTCGCAGAGACAGTCGCCGCTGATGCAGCAACGGCTGTTCCATCTGTTGCTGAACCAACAGGTTCAATTACATTCTTATCGGCTGAAAACCTGGTCGGGCAGTGGGATCCCTACAATAACACCAGCCTTGCCCATGATCGTTTACAACAATTTGTTTATGACAACCTGGTTTATCGGGACGAAGATTTAAAGCTGGTTCCTGGCTTAGCTGAATCCTGGGATTTGGTGGATGATACAACATTGGAGTTTAAACTCAGGAAAGGTGTGAAATTCCACGATGGGCAAGATTTCACGGCAAAAGATGTCAAAGCCAGCATCGAACATGCATCCAATCCTGACACGGTAGCTTCTTTCTATTATGCCAGGCCTCTTGAAGTAGAGGTTGTGGATGACTACACTGCCCGGATTCATACCGGTGATCCCTATGCTGCCCTGGTGTCGGCTGCTTTATGCGCCGGACAGGGTGCTCCAATCGCCTGCGCCGAAGATTTAGAAAAAGGCGATGAATGGATGCAGAAAAAGTTTAATGGAACTGGTGCTTTTAAGTGGAATCGATACGGCGGAGAAGCAGAGGGTGTAGTTTTAGATCCCAACATGGATTACTGGGGCGGCCCCTATAATACCAAACCAAAAATCAAACAATTCACTTTCCGATATGTAGGCGATGCAGCCGCCCGTATGGCTGCCCTCCAAACCGGGGAAGCGCAAATGATCGATCGTGTGGAACCCGATGAAGTTTCCCTCATTGAGTCGGATCCAAATCTCAAGGTATGGCGATCGATCAATATGGAGGCCAAATGGTTATCGATGCGCTTGAATATGGCCCCCATGGATAACAAACTCCTGCGTCAAGCGATTTTTTATGCCATCGACCGCGAGACCATCGTCAATGACATTTTGTTTGGTAGCGGTAAGGTGACAGATTCGTACTTGACTTCCTCACAAGACTTTTATGCGCCCGATCCGAATTTCCCATCCTACAATCCTGATAAGGCAAAGCAGTTACTATCTGACGCTGGCTATCCTAACGGGGAAGGGCTGGAAGAGTTAACAGTCATGTTCTCTGTAGGTTTTTACCCCAAGAACAAGGAAATTGGTGAATTCTTCATCCAAAATCTGACTGATATCGGTATCAAAGCTAAGCTAACACTCATGGAAGTCGCAGCATACAACCAGAACCTGTTCATTCATGACTCATTCCATATTGTCGATCATGGTTGGTTCCTGGCAGCGCCCGATCCGGATGGCATATTCAACAGCCTCTTCCTGCAAGGGCTGACCACCGGTGCGGATGTTAAAGAAGTGAATGATGCGATCCTAAAGCAAGGTGCCACCATGGACCCGGAAGCAAGAGGAAAGGTGATTCGCGATGAATTGGTTCCTGCGCTGATCGATAATGTCATCGAGATCCCTTACCTCCAATCAGAAATGATTACCGGCTACTCAGGCAAACTGCAAGGGTTAAATATTGGCCCAACGAGCTACTGGTTCCTGGAGAAGATTTCAATTTAACAATACAAATTGGATATAATTAACCAGGAAAATTTATCGGGGGCTTTGCAGATATAAAGTATAAAAATGCAAGCCCCCGAAATATTTGAAAATTAAAAATTCGTGTAATAATCCCATAATTGATTATGTTTAAAAACCCTCTCGCACCAATATTTTTTTACCCTACGGAGCGCAAGTAATGTTAAAGATTATTTTCCGAAGGTCCCTTCAGGCAGTATTAGTCGTGCTCGGTGTAATTACGATCATATTTTTCTTCCTGCGCTTGGCACCAGGGGATCCTGTGATGAGTCTGGCGCCTGTGGGAACTGAAGAAATGCACGCTGAACTAAGAGAAGAACTTGGGTTAGATAAACCGATCCTAGTCCAATATTTTAATTTTATGAAAAACATCATCACGAATGCAGATTTTGGGGAGTCTTACTTTTTCCCGGGAAGATCTGTGGTAAGCATTATCATCGAAAGAATTGGACGTACCTTATTGTTAGCTGGAATTGCAATTGGTGTCGCAATATTAATTTCATTCCCATTAAGTGTTTTAGCTGCCACAAATAAGGGGAGTATTTGGGACCGTCTTTCTCTTATCCTGGTCATGTTATTTCAATCTGCTCCGAACTTTTGGGTGGGAATGATTTTCATTTTAATTATTTCCATCCGTCTTAGATTACTGCCCTCAATCGGATATCAGGATATCCGCTATGCAATTCTCCCGGGGCTGGCAATGTCATTGTCACTCACTGCCGTCTTGACGCGTGTAACCAGAATTAATCTGCTAGATGTATTAGAGAACGAGTACATCAAAGCTGCCATTGCGCGTGGTGTTCCCCATCGAATAGTTATTTGGAAACATGGCATTAAAAGTGTTGCTGTCCCTGTAATGACCGTTATTGCAGCTCAAATTGGATATTTATTGAGTGGTGCGGTGGTTGTAGAATTTGTTTTCAATTATCCGGGGCTCGGGTTACTCACGCTCTACGCCGCCAGCCGGCGAGATTACCCACTTATTCAAGCTCTGGCTGCTGTGATGGCTTTGATTTTCGTATTTATGAATGTATTGGTTGACATTATTTATGGATTAATTGATCCTAGAGTAAGAGAATCAGTTTAATAAAATATAGAGGATGCCTTATCAAGAGGTAAACGAGAAATGGCAAATGTGAATTATATAAGTTTGGAGAACAGACCTGCTTCGACACAGAAGATGTTTTTATCCAGGATCAGGAAATTATTTCCCAATTGGTCTGCCTTCATCGGTGTATTGATGGTATTAGTTGTAATAATATTATCGATTGCAGCACCCCTGATTGCACCTTACGATCCGGAAGAACAAAATATAAAGAATGCATTTATCCCCCCTTCATGGGAGGAGGGTGGCTCTCCGGATTATTTACTTGGCACTGATGCTCTTGGAAGGGATCTATACAGCCGAATTATATTTGGATTACGAACATCTTTAGCGATATCTGTTTCAGCAGTGATATTGTTGTTGACCATTGGTGTATCTGTCGGATTGGTGGCAGGCTATTATGGGGGTGGATTCCTGGATAATTTGCTTATGCGGTTGACCGATATTCAAATGGCATTACCTTTTATTGTTTTGGCAATTACCATTCTTTCGGTATTCGAGCCAAGTATCCCAGTACTCATTGTGGTATTAGCGCTTGTTCAATGGCCGTTATATGCCCGGGTAATCCGTGGGATGGTGTTAATCGAGAGAGAGACAGATTATATTCTCGCTGCAAAGGCAATGGGCGCCAGCGATTTTCGAATTCTTACCAGGTACTTATTGAGAAACATCATCGTCGCTGTTCTCATTTTATCCACGCTCGATATGGCAGCCATGATTATTGGAGAAGCAACATTGAGTTTTATGGGATTGGGTGTCCAGCCTCCAACACCTTCCCTGGGTAACATAATGGCTGATGGTCGGTTAAAGTTATCGCTATATTGGTGGATAACCACATTGCCCGGAGTAGTAATATTTTTTACGATATTAGGCTTGAACTTATTCGGAGATGGGATGCAAATGGTCATCGATCCCAAACTGCGTAAAAGATAATAAATGATTAACGAACATTTGCTTAATGGATAGTTAATAGATAAAAGGAAAATATGCAGGAAAACGACCTCTTATTAGATGTGCAAGATTTGAGAACTTATTTTTTCCTCGATGGTGGAAGAGTTCTAAAAGCCGTAGATGGCGTAAGTTTTAAAGTACATCGAGGAGAAACATTGGGCATAGTTGGCGAGAGCGGATCTGGAAAAAGCGTCACAGCACGCTCGATTCTTAGAGTAGTAGAAGCACCGGGGAAGATAGTTGGTGGCAAAATCCTTTTTGAAGGACAGGATTTACTCACACTTTCGAATATGGAAAAAATTCGCGGTAAGCGTATCTCAATGGTTTTTCAGGACCCTGGCGCTGCACTCGATCCGTTGTTTACAGTAGGTAGCCAATATGTTGAAACAATTACCGCAAATATCAAGAGTACTCACCAACAGGCCATCGATCGCGCTATAAAGTCAATGAAAGCGGTTGGAGTGCCAGACCCAACATCCGCTCTTCATCAATACCCGATGGAGTTTAGCGCCGGTATGATTCAGCGGCTTATGATCGGTCTGGCGATAAGTTGCGACCCCAGTTTAATTCTGGCTGACGAACCCACGACCACTTTAGGTGTTACGATCCAGGCTCAGATTCTTCGTACACTGGCAAATACTCAGAAAGAGCTTTGCATGGCAATGATATTGATTACCCACGACTTTGGCGTGATATCGCAAATGGCCGATGATATTATGGTGATGTATGGCGGGAAATGCATGGAATATTCGGATAAAAATACCATGCTGGTAAAGCCTCGGCACCCTTATACACTTGGGCTTATTCATTCAGTCCCATCTATTGAAAAGGAAACCATCAGCAGGTTGAAGGAAATCCCTGGATTTCCGCCTGATATGTTGAATTTACCACCGGGGTGCCCATTCGCGCCACGATGTGAACGGGCTAAGGAGCAATGTCACATTGAAGTGCCTCCCTTAGAGGAAATTGAAAACAAGCATTGGATAGCATGTTACTATCCCTATTAAAATACGAGATATTTTCTATTGGAGCGAATAAAGTGGATGAAAATTTGCTTATCAGTGTTAAAGACCTGAAAGTATATTTTAAAACTAGAAAAAGTAGTTATTTACTCGAGGGAAGCAATTATATCAAAGCGATTGATGGGATTTCTTTTGATATTTCAAGAGGAACAGCCTTTGGAATAGTTGGAGAGAGTGGTTCCGGAAAAACAGTATTGCTGCGTAGCCTTGTGCGAATAATCAAACCTACCTCTGGAAAGATCAATGCCTTTAACAAAGATATCCTTAATTTAAAACAAGATGAGCTTAAGGATGTGCGCAGACGGATCCAATTGGTTTTTCAGAATCCCAGCACTTCGCTTCATCCAAGGATGACGATTGAAGAAATTTGTTCTGAGCCATTGATCATCCATAATATTGGCGATAAGAAATGCCGGAAAGAAAAAATTGCTCAAACTATCAAATTAGTTGGTTTAAACCCAGATCATTTGAAACGCTATCCTCATCAATTTAGCGGCGGGCAAAGACAAAGAATTGGATTAGCAAGAGCGTTGGTTTTGCAACCCGATGTTTTATTATGTGATGAACCAGTTTCGGCATTGGATGTTTCAATTCGAGCTCAAGTTCTTAATTTGTTTCAGGATTTACAAACTGAACTCAATCTTACTTATTTAATTATTGCACATGATCTTTCAGCAGTACGCTATTTATGTAGCCATGTGGCGATTATTTATCTTGGCAAGTTTGTTGAAATGGGCACAGTCCAGGATCTTTACTTTGCCCCCCGGCATCCTTACACCGAAGTATTGATCGCTTCGGTACCGACCATTGAAAAAAGCTTATCGGGTGTGATGGTTTCAAGTTTGCCAGGCGATTTGCCTAATCCACATCATCCACCAACCGGATGTCCTTTTCATCCCCGTTGTCCACTAAAACAAGATATTTGCGTGACTGATATACCTAAATTGAAAGAGGTCGAGAATAATCATTGGGTCGCTTGCCATTTACGGTAATATTTATTGCTAATCGATATTGATGATAAAATTGCGTTCGTTCTGAGTTGGCGTTTTAAAAAATATTGAGGCGATATACAAAGTCACCCTTTTCCAGCAGCATAGATATCGGAAAAGTAACCGAGATTTCCAATGATTCTATGAGTCTACTTGAATTGGGTTAGATAATCTAACCCAATTGTTTTTTTAAAGAGCGGGCACAACTCTGTATATATGAAATTTGAAAATATTATGCGTCAATGTTATGCACAATAAAAAGACTATAATTATATTAACCGTAGGTATTTTACATAAACTAAGTGAATAAATATTTCCTTGAGATGGTGATTGTATATTATGTATGGAGCATTTAATTTGTCAGCCCGTTCATTAAAAGGACGAAGCGAGGTATTGAGTGTTTTAAATGCCGCGATCGCTGGAGCAGAGCCAGGACAGGCAGTGCGACGATTTTTAAAACGGGATGGCAATTACCTGCTGGCAGGTGAAAAGAAATATAAATTGGGAGGGAAACGACGGATAAGGGTAGTGGGAGTGGGGAAAGCCAGTGTGGGGATGTTACGGGCTGTAATGGATATTTTGCAAGATGATATCGAGGATGGAGCAATAATCACCAAGCATGGTCACCCTGGCGTTGAAAGGCTTGGAAATGTTGAAGTTCTCGAGGGCAGTCACCCTGTAACCTCTCAGATAAGTCTAAATGCTACCAAGCGGATGGTAACTAAACTCGAGGGATTAACTGAGAATGATTTAGTCATTTGCCTGATATCCGGTGGTGGTTCGGCATTAATGATCGATCCTCGACCGGGCGTCAGTCTGGAAGACATGCAGACACTCAATCGGTTGTTATTAGCTTGCGGCGCCGATATTGAAGAATTCAATACGCTGCGCAAACATCTGGACCGCGTAAAGGGGGGCGGGTTAAGAAAGTTGGCAATGCCGGCTCAAATGATCAGTTTGATTATTTCAGATGTAGTCGGGAGTCAGTTGGAGGTCATTGCATCAGGCCCAACTGCGCCAGATCCCTCTACTTTTACAGATGCCTGGCGCGTGGTGGAGAAATATTCTCTGGTCGATGATTTACCAGTGTCGATCCGCGAGACATTACAGAAGGGGCTGGCGGGAGAACTTGAAGAGACCCTTAAGCCCGGAGATCCGATATTCACCCGAACGTATCATCTGGTCATTGGCGATAACCGGCAAGCAGCTCTGGCGGGCATAGAAGAAGCGCATTCTCTAGGATTTAATACATTTTTGTTGACGACATCAATGAAGGGTGAAGCCCGCCTGGCAGGGAAGGATATCGCCAGAATTATCAAGTCAATTCGCTTGAATGGAGATCCAATTAAGACACCAGCTTGTATCATTGCCGGCGGTGAAACGATCGTCACACTGCAGGGGGATGGTCTGGGCGGCAGAAACCAGGAGTTAGCTTTGGGGGTTGTTTCAGATTTGGCGGGGCAAAAAGATGTCATCCTGGTGTCTCTGGCAACGGATGGCGAAGATGGTCCAACCAACGCGGCGGGTGCAGTAGTGACAGGTGAAACCATGCAGCGCGCCCAAGAAATGGGCATGAATCCCGAAGCGTATTTAATTGAAAATAATGCATATCATTTTTTTGAAAGATTGGATGACCTTTTGCGCCCGGGGTCAACCGGGACGAATGTAAACGACCTGGTTTTTGGCTTTGTTTTTTGAAAATATAAACTTTTATCAGGTATGAGGTTAAGGAGGGGGATATGCGAAAACAATGAAAATTCACTATTTATCCATTAAAGACGATAATCATATAGCCTGCTGAATTTATTAGAAGAAAAATCAGCATAATTAACTTGACATGGGGGATAATTATTTATATAATTAGTTTGTCTTTCGAACAAACTAATTCGAAATGGGGTTCTTGTATGGCGATCCAAACTACCGCCGACCAGGGTTTTATTAGAAAATTCAATACCGCGGTTATCCTGGATTATTTGCGCCGTTTCTCACCTCTCTCGCGTGCAGAACTAGCAGCACGCGCCGGACTAAATCGCAGTACTGTCTCGATTATTATCAATAACTTAATTGAAGAAGGCTTTATTCAGGAGACTGATCTGCAAAGCTCCAAAGTGGGCAGACCGGGGATGTTATTAACTCTCAACCCAAAGGGGGGGTTTGCTGTGGGGGTGGAAATTGGCGTCGATTTCATATCGGTTATTCTTACTGATTTCATTGCCAATGTTTTATGGCGGGAGCGGGTATCTTCAGATCCGGGCGACGATCAAATTCATATCCTTGATTATGCAACGGAATTAACACAGAAAGCTATCGATATTGGGTTAGAGAGAGGCCTTCGTCCTCTTGGAATTGGAATTGGGGTACCGGGTTTAGTGGACCTGCGCCAAGGAAAACTTGTATTTGCGCCGAATCTGCGCTGGTCGAATGTCCCATTACGATTGATGTGGTCGCAGCGCTTTGAACTTCCGATTTTTATCGAAAATGAAGCCAATGCAGCAGCTTTGGGGGAATATTATTTTGGCGTGGCGCGCGGCAAGGACAACTTTATTTTCTTGAGCGCAGGAATAGGTCTTGGCGGGGGTGTAATGATCGATGGAAAACTATTTCGCGGCAGCAGCGGATATGCGGGTGAAATTGGTCACATGACGATTGACCCTGAAGGTGAATTGTGCGGCTGCGGCAAGCGGGGCTGCTGGGAAACTAAGGTGGGTCCGAGGGCAGTTTTACGGCGTGTGCGAAAAATCCTTGACGATGGCACACCATCATTAATTAAAAATTTTTCGGGCGATAACTTGGATGGAATCACATTCAATAATGTGGTCGACGCGGCAAAATCGAATGACGCGGTTGCTATGGAAGCGTTGAAAGATGTCGGAAAATATCTTGGGATAGGGGTTGTGAATCTGATTAATATCTTCAATCCTGAATTGATTGTATTAGGAGGTGCTCTTAGCCTTGCCCATGAATATTTACTCCCCGTAATTGAAAATATCGTCTGTGAAAGTTCCTTGAAACCTCCATGTGAGCATATCAAATTTGCTGCATCCGGTCACGAGACCGACGCTTGTGTGATGGGCGCAGTTGCGCTCGTTTTGGATGACATTCTCCGCGAACCAATATTTCTTCAACGCGTTACCTGAAAATTTTAAGATTTCGTCCAATTTGATGAGTAGTGAGAAAGGGAAGTTTATGATCGATTGTCGTTGTTCACATCGGCAATGTCATATGATCGAAACAGTAATGGTGGGCTACATCAATCGAAAGAAGCACGGTTTTTTTGATTGACATAATATCGAATAATTTTTAATTCAAATCGTATATTCTGTTGGTAAAAGGGAGTCAAAATGGCAGTCGAATCCAAATCAAATCAGAAATCACGCAAATCATTTGCGCAATTTCGCGAATTGAATGTCCTTGTCGCATTTTTGCTGTTATTCGTCTTTTTTTATAGCCAATCCCCCCAAGTGTTTCTTAAGCCGGCCAATCTAGCAGTAATCATGCGATTTATTGCTTGTTTTGGCATGTTATCCATTGGAGAAGTGCTGATCATCATTACCGGCGGCATTGATTTGAGCGTTGGATCGCTGACCGCTTTAACCGGCGTTCTTGTTGCCACATTAATGCTCAAAGGGTTTGCCGGGATACCGCCAATCGGAATGATTCCTGCGATCATAATTGTTTTATGTATCGGGACTTTGTTTGGTTTATGGCATGGTTTCTTTGTAACCAAAATGCGTATCCCGCCTTTTATTATTACCCTGGGTACTTGGTTAATTGCAAAAGGTTTGGCAGCGCTAATTACCCGTGGGTATCCAATCGTTTATCCATCTGAAAGTCCATTTTTGGTGTTAGGACAGGGTTCTTTCCTTGGTATTCCAATTTCATTCATCATCTTAGTTATTTTCGCCTCTATTGTTTCAATCATTCTTAACCGCATGCGGTTGGGTTATCGGATATATGCAGTGGGAGGCAATGCCGAAGCATCCCGGCTTTCTGGAGTTAACGTGGACCGGGTTAAATTTTTTTGCTATGCAACCAGTGGTTTCATGGCAGCGACTACCGGCATATTATTAGCTTCCCGTTTGGGGCAAGGCACGCCAACCGTTGGTTCTGCGTATGAGTTGTGGGCGATTGCGGGAGCAGTGATTGGTGGGACAAGCCTGTTGGGCGGTGAAGGGACGATATTAGGAGCAATATTGGGAGCAGCAATTGTAGGCACTATGCAAAACGGGATGGTTTTGCTTAATGTATCTTCTTACTTGCAAGATGTGGTTTTGGGAGCAGTTTTGGTGATTGCAGTCGTGTATGATACCTTACGTCGCTTGCGAAAATAACCTTGAGGTTACAAAAGGAGGTGATACGAAACGCCAATTTGAGTTAGATATTTTTTCGAAAAACTGTTGAAACCATGTATATATTGAAAGAGGAGTGCGAAAATGAAACGTCCCATTTTTATTTTGTTTGCTTTACTAACCATTGCGAGCGTCATTTTAACCGCCTGTGCACCGGCAGCTCCTGCATCCCCAGAAGCAACGGAAGCACCTGTTGAAGTGACTGAAGCTCCCTCAACTGGAGGTGTAGAAATATCCAAGATTATCGTGATCGGCAAGTCGGTCCATCCGTACTGGTCGAATGTCGAGCTGGGTGTAAAAGCAGCTGGTAAAGCCTTGGGTTTGAGTGAAGATCAAGTGATCTTCTTCGTACCGCCTAAGGAAGATGTTAATGCTCAGATCCAGACCATGGAAACCTATATTGCCCAGGGTGCGACCGGCATTGCGATTGCTCCTTCTGATCCGAATGCCTTAGAGCCGGTCATGAAGAAAGCAGCAGAGGCGGGCATTTTCGTTACCACACTGGATACACCGCCGGTGGAGGGGTCAGTATCCAAGGTTTATATCGGTACCGACAACTACAGCGCCGGTATGATGGCAGGTGAAACGTTGAAGGGTTTGTTGCCGAATGGCGGTGTGGTTGGCATAGGACGCGGTTCGGATACAGCCTTGAATGCCTTGCAGCGGACTGACGGGTTCTTGAAAGCCATTGAAGGCAGCGGCATCACCACGCTGGAGCCATTGAACGACAAAGAAGATTCGGCGACGGCGTTGCAGTTAGCCAACTCGGCAATCTCGGCGAATCCAGATATGGCAGGTGCTTTTGGCGTGTATGCATATAACGGACCCGCCTGGGCTACAGCAATCAAGGAAGCAGGAAAAGTCGGCATAATCAAGCTGGTATCCTTCGATGCCACCACCGATATTATCAACGGGATCAAAGAGTGCGTCATTCAGGCGACCATTGCCCAACGCGAATACGATATGGGGTACAAGTCGGTCGAATTGATCTACAAGATGGCGACCGAGGGCGTAGAAAAAGCTATGGCAGATATGGGCGTCAAGGATGGCGTCATTGATACCGGCGTGGATGTGATTACCGCAGCGACGCTTAAGGATTATGAGGCGGCTGCAAAAGCCAAAAATATCCCGCTCGATTGGAATACCGAGGGGTGGGATCCTTCAGCTTGTAAGTAGTAAACGGGATGTCCTACCTGAGGAGCAAGATAAAATTATGAATGATAGGCTGATTGGCTTTATCGATGGGAAAAATAAGGGTTGGGGGTATGACACCACTCAGATGCATCGTAGATCAATAGTCAGCGGCGTCGAATTCGAGAGGTTCTCAGACTCAGGTATGGACATCGCCACTATCAATCATGTGGGTGCCATGGCAAAGGCATGGAAAACCGTTGGTCTTTCAATATCTTTACCGCCACCATACACCATCCAAATATCCAGGAGGGGCGGGTGGCACCCCCGCCCCTCGTATTATAAAACAGATTTTCGGTTTCTGTCTGGGCGAGGCTGCAGCCCAAACAAAAACTTGAAATCTCTTTCAATAACACCCTATCAAAATATATGATTGGAATGGAGACCAAAACTTGGATCAAAAAAGGAATGAAAAACCGATCTTAAAGATCAAAGAAATATCCAAAGCGTTTCCGGGTGTTCAGGCTTTGGATAAAGTTAATTTTGAAGCCTATGCTGGGGAAGTGACGGCTTTATTGGGTGAAAACGGCGCCGGAAAATCTACCCTGATGAAAATTTTATCGGGGGTGTACAAGGCAGACCAAGGGGAGATGTATTTGAATGATGTACTGATACAACCCCAAAACCCCCACGAGGCTCAAAATTTGGGTATCTCCATCATATACCAGGAATTCAATCTAACACCCAACCAGAATGTTTTCACAAATATATTCCTGGGGCGTGAGCCGATGATGAAAGGACTGCCAGGGAAGTTAGGTTTCGTCGATAAGCAATATATGCGCAGAAATTCCGAAAAATTATTGGCTCAGGTGGGAGCGCGTTTTAAGAATGACCGTTTGGTTAACAGCCTGTCAGTTGCTGAACAACAAATGGTCGAAATTGCGAAAGCGCTCAGTGTGCAAGCTAAGGTAATTATCATGGATGAGCCAACTTCTGCCCTCGGAAAAGAAGAAGTTGGGGTTTTGTTCAATATCATTCGTGATCTTAAAAAACAAGGGCTGGCAATTATTTTTATCACCCACAGGCTGGAAGAAGTGTTCGAAATTGCCGATAGGGCAATAGTGTTTCGAGATGGTCGGTGGGCTGGGGAAGTGAAAGTAGCAGAAGCAACCCCTGAACAAATTATTGGATTGATGGTCGGTAGAGCCCTGGATCGCAGCCAGGTACATGAAAGTCATGCATCCACTGATGAAGTTGTTCTGAAAGTGCAAAACCTTAATCGAAAGGGTATTTTGCACAATATTAATTTCGAGCTCCGCAAAGGAGAAATCTTGGGATTAGCCGGGTTGGTTGGAGCGGGAAGAACAGAGACTGCGCGGGCGCTTTTTGGGGCAGACCGGATGGATTCGGGCGAAATTTATATCGATGGCAAACGTGTGGAGATTACATCACCCGATTCTGCGGTAAAAGCAGGATTAGCTTTGGTGCCAGAAGGCAGGCAAACGCAAGGCTTGGTGCTAATCCAGTCTGTTGAGCGAAATGTTGCCTTGCCAAACCTGGATGCACTTTCGCCCAATTATTTGATTAATAGGGGGAAAATGCGTCAGCTGGTAAAGAAATTCGTTGATGTGTTGAATATCCGTACCCCAAGCCTCGATCAACAGGTTTTAAACTTATCCGGTGGGAATCAACAAAAGGTCGTACTTGCTAAATGGTTGGCGTCTAATCCTAAGGTACTCATCCTGGATGAGCCGACGCGTGGCATTGATGTAGGCGCGAAAGCGGAAGTTTACGATATTATGAACAAATTGGTTCAGCAGGGCATTGGTATCATCATGATTTCATCGGAAATGCCAGAAATTCTGGCGATTAGCGACCGTATCCTGGTGATGTATGAGGGCCGTATTATGGGAGAATTATCTCGGGCTGATGCCACACAAGAGCGAATCATGACATTGGCAAGCGGAAAAGAATTACAGGCAGTATAGAAACACGTTTTGGAGATATGAAAAACAAACCAATTTGTACAATTGAACAGGCGTCATTTCGAGGTTGGCAGGCAGTTTACATGCGGAATGGGATAGTCTCATTGGTTGTCGTGCCCGATATCGGCGGTAGAGTGATGGCTTACGATTTGGACAGTTATCCATTTTTTTTCATTGACCCTGATTTAGCCGGCAAGCTATTCTCATTCGAAGAAAATCAAGGGGATGGCACCATGGGCTCCTGGAAGAATTATGGTGGAGATAAGACCTGGCCGGCTCCCCAAGGATGGGAAAATAATACTCAATGGCATGGACCGCCCGATCCGATATTGGATTCGGGGAGGTACACAATACAAACAATCCGCTGCCAGAATCATGCTGCCATGCTGCGATTGATCAGTCCTCCTGATTCACGCACTGGTCTCCAAATCACCCGCCAAATAACTTTACAGCAAGGCGGAAGCCGGGTAATCCTCGATCTTTCCTTTACCAATATATCCAAACGGCAAATCCGCTGGAGTATTTGGAATGTTACCCAGTTAAGAGCAGAGCATATAAACCCTGACGGCAGTAAAAGCCCCGAACATGCCTGTGCCGTGACAGCACCCTTAAACCCACAAAGCCGCTTCCCACGAGGTTTTTATGTCATGGCTGGTGATGAAAATAATCCGCAGTGGGGAATAGATGAAGAGAAGCAATTATTTATTGGCAGGTACATGTGGGAAATCGGAAAAGTTGGAATTGATTCGCCAAAAGGATGGATTGCCTTTAGCAACAGTGACCAGGGTTATTCTTATGCAGAACAATTTACCTACTTCCCAGAAAAGGAATACCCCGATCAGGGCGTCACTGTGGAATGTTGGACAACCGGCAGGGGACAGGTAGCTAATTTGAATTATGAGAATAGTCAAATATATCTCATGGAAACCGAGGTGCTTAGTCCTTTATACACATTCAAACCAGGGGAAACTCGTTCTTTTCAAATCATATGGGGCGTTTGCCGCTGTAACGGTTTGGTTGTAGATGTTAATAAAGCCGGCTGTGTTCACAAGAATCTGGAAGCCAAAACAACCCGTGATGGTGTGGAGCTTTCTGGTTCATTTGGAGTTTTTTCCTGTGGAAGTTTACAGTTGGTATGGCAGGATGCACACGGAAAGCCACTGGGTGTTGATGTGTTACAAAAAGTGAGTCCGTTGGAGGCTGTTGAATTAAAACAAATATTCAATCCTCCCCCTGAGGCTGCTAGATTGGAATTAAACGTCCTTACAGACGTCAACAATTCACTTCAAACCCTGGCAAAGTGTAAATTATAGGTGATTTATCAATTACTGACGGTTAATCTCAATGGAGAAAGAAATTGGGGCTGTCCTAAAAGTAAGCTGTCACCCTGAGCGAAGCGAAGGGTCTTTTCATTGTATAACATAAAAGGGGTGTTTCGCTGCGCTCAACATGACAAAATCGACTTTTAGGACACCCCATCCAACAATGACAAAGGTCACTACGACAACTACTCAGAAATATCACGGCTTCCCCCTAGTTGATCGAGAAATTCCTGACCAAAATAAAAAAATTTGAGCGCACAATTTATCTGTAAATTCTTTTCATTAGGAGCAAAATTATGAGCGACTTATATGAACCTAAACCTGAGCATAAATTTACATTTGGTCTGTGGACTGTTGGCAGCATTGGTAAAGACCAGTTTGGCGTTCCAGTTCGGGAACCTCTTTCGCCAGTAGACCTAGTTTACTTATTGGCAGATGTAGGTGCCTATGGTGTTAACTTCCATGATAATGACTTGGTGCCATTTGATGCAACCCCGGCTGAACGCGACAAGATAGTATCCGATTTCAAAAAAGCTTTGGCATCCACCGGGCTGAAAGTTCCCATGGCGACCGCTAATCTATTCAATCATCCGATATTTAAAGATGGCGCCTTTACTTCTAACGATCCACAAGTGCGTAAGTTTGCCCTTCAAAAAACGATGCAAGCCATCGATTTGGGAGTTGACCTGGGCGCTGAGGTATTCGTTTTTTGGGGCGGCAGGGAAGGTGTCGAATCGGATGCCACCAAGGATCCGCTCTTGGGATTGAAACGTTTTCGGGAAGCATTGAATTTTCTTTGTGAATATGTAATTGATCAGCATTACAATCTGAAATTTGCTCTTGAGTCGAAACCCAATGAACCCCGCGGTGATATTTATCTTCCCACCACGGGCGCCATGTTAGGGTTTATTCCCACATTAGATCATCCCGATATGGTGGGAGTGAACCCGGAATTTGCCCATGAGATGATGGCGGGGTTGAATTTCCTACATGCTGTAGCCCAAGCATGGGAGATGGGTAAACTTTTCCATATCGATCTTAATGATCAAAATTCTATTCGCTTCGATCAGGATTGGCGGTTCGGTTCGTTTAGCATTAAACAATCCTTCTTTTTAGTAAAATTTTTAGAAGATGTAGGTTATACAGGAAGCCGTCATTTTGATGCCCATGCCTTCCGCACTGAAAATTATGAAGGGGTGAAAGATTTTGCCCGCGGCTGCATGAGAACGTATTTAATTTTTAAAGAAAAAGCTGCGCGTTTTAATCAGGATCCTGAAATCCAGGCTCTTTTGAAAGAAATCAACGCAGATGATGGGGCGATGAATAATTTCGACGGCATATACACAGCCGAAAAAGCTAATATGTTGAAATCATATCGTTTTGATGTAAAAGCGCTTAGCGAAAGGGGCATGATGTATGAGCGTCTTGATCAACTTACGATCGATTTGTTGTTAGGAGTGCGATAATATAAATGTCGAAGAATTCTCTTCTCCTTGGCATTGATGTTTCAACGACAGGGGTCAAAGCGCTGCTGATCGATGAAGCGGGAAAAGTAATCAGCAGCGCAACCTCCCCCCTCAACTTATCAACCCCTTTCCCATTATGGTCGGAACAAGCACCCCAGGATTGGTGGTCAGGGGCTGTTCATAGTATTCGTCAAGCGTTAGCCCAAGCTGGTGTTGAGGGGTTTGATGTGAAAGCAGTGGGGTTAACCGGTCAAATGCATGGTTTGGTATTACTGGATGCTCGAAATAACATCCTCCGGCCTGCCATCTTGTGGAACGATCAGCGCACCGGTGAGGAATGTGAAGAGATCAACCGTAAGGTAGGTTTCGAAAAGTTATTAAATATCACCGGCAACCGGGCATTAACCGGTTTTACTGCACCAAAAATCTTATGGGTGCGCAACCACGAGCCTGAAATATTTACGCAAATTGCTCACATCCTGCTTCCTAAGGATTATGTCCGATTTTGTTTAAGTGGCGATTATGCTGTTGATAAAGCCGATGCTTCCGGCATGCTGCTGCTAGATCATAAGAAACGGGATTGGTCGGAAGAGATACTCGATATTTTGGATATTTCTCCTTCCTGGATGCCAAAGACATATGAGGGCACGGAAATAACAGGAGTGATTCATCCTCAGGCAGCCAGTGAAACCGGTTTAAAAGCCGGCACACCTATCGTGGGCGGAGGCGGCGACCAAGCAGCGCAGGCAGTTGGCGTAGGGGCAGTTGTTCCAGGAATCATCGCTTTAACCCTGGGAACTTCGGGCGTAATTTTCACCACAATCGATGGGCCTCATATTGAGCCGCGGGGGCGTATGCATGCCTTTTGTCATTCGGTTCCAGGCGCATGGCATTTTATGGGTGTCATGCTGTCTGCAGCGGGCTCTTTACAATGGTATCGTGATACGCTAGCACCCGGCGTTGCTTTCGATGAATTGCTGGCGCCATGCCGGGATGTACCTCAAGGGGCTGAGGGACTGTTTTTCCTTCCCTATC